>NZ_VHIK01000129.1:0-213 GCF_006680105.1 Bacillus sp. B4EP4a | reverse complement strand
CGATGTATTCATCGCGAGTGAAGCGGATGCTTTAACGTGGGGAAGAAAGCAAGTGAACGTGAAGATAATTAAATGATGCGTGACATACACATCGTTTTCATATAAAAATAGATACATAACCAAACCGAGAGAGCATGTATTGAATTAATTCATGCTCTTTTGGTCTGTTCAAACCATTTTGTACATGATAATATCATCGACGTATTCACGTTC
>NZ_VHIK01000128.1:0-285 GCF_006680105.1 Bacillus sp. B4EP4a | reverse complement strand
GCTTGCGGTAGCTTTTCCACTTTTTCGCATATTGAGGGAACCCGTAACATATTTCGTCGTCGTTTTTGCAGGTGTGGCTGACGTTGCTCCCGATCCTGGCTTTGAAGCAGACAGATATTTGGCGCTGACATATCCATCCTTACCATTGGCTTTGATTTTCGCCCAGCCTTTGGACTCCGAATACACCGTTACCTGTGTGCCTCTTGTCAGCTTTGCGACTATGCTGGCACTATCTATCCCGCTTTTCCGCATATTAAGTGAACCTGTGCTCACATTCACATATTT
>NZ_VHIK01000127.1:0-267 GCF_006680105.1 Bacillus sp. B4EP4a | reverse complement strand
TATCAACAATTGGCTATGATTAAACAAAGCACAAAATGCAACAACGGTGGTCCAATTGGCTTCTGTTCTTCTTTTTTCAATTTGAACTAGTGTTTTTTTTGAAATCCCTAGAATTTCAGACATCTTATCTTGAGAAAAACTTTGTTCTGTTCGGACAAGTTTCATTTTTTCTGATATTAAATTGATGAATTCTTCTTTTTCCATATATACTAAATACTCCTTTTTAGTGTAATTTTACACTAAAAGTATTATTTTTCAACAAAAAAT
>NZ_VHIK01000126.1:0-219 GCF_006680105.1 Bacillus sp. B4EP4a | reverse complement strand
TTGTGCTTTACTCGTGAGTTTGGGCCTTTTACTCGTGAGTTTGCGCTTTACTCGTGAGTTTGGCGCATTTACTCGTGAGTTTGGCGCGTTTACTCGTGAGTTTGTGCCTTTTACTCGTGAGTTTGGCGCATTTACTCGTGAGTCTGGCGCATTTACTCGTGAGTTTGCGCTTTACTCGTGAGTTTGGGGCATTTACTCGTGAGTCTGGCGCATTTACTC
>NZ_VHIK01000125.1:0-214 GCF_006680105.1 Bacillus sp. B4EP4a | reverse complement strand
CGAGTAATTGCTACAAAATCACGAGTAAACCGCTCTAACTCACGAGTAAATGGCTCTAATTCACGAGTAAAGCTACAAACTCACGAGTAAATGGCTCTAACTCACGAGTAAATGGCTCTAATTCACGAGTAAACCGCTCTAACTCAGTAAACCGCTCTTATTCACGAGTAATTGCTACAAACTCACGAGTAAACCGCTCTAACTCACGAGTAAA
>NZ_VHIK01000124.1:0-218 GCF_006680105.1 Bacillus sp. B4EP4a | reverse complement strand
GATTTAAGCTGTTACTCACGGGTTTAGAGCCGTTACTCGTGAGTTTGGAGCGTTTACTCGTGAGTTTAGAGCGTTTACTCGTGAGTTTGATGCATTTACTCGTGAATTGGTGTTCAAACACGAGTTGGTTGATTTTACACAAGATTTTGAAGGGGATTGCACGAGATTTAAGCTGTTACTCACGGGTTTAGAGCCGTTACTCGTGAGTTTGGAGCGTT
>NZ_VHIK01000123.1:0-463 GCF_006680105.1 Bacillus sp. B4EP4a | reverse complement strand
ATTTAGAGGTTCAACATTTAATAATTTCATCCTTCCAGTCAAGATTTATGGAATCAGAACGCAAAAGAAAATTTTTTTTTTTCTATACTAGGATATTTATAGAATAGAAAATCATACAAAACCAGGTTTTCTTAAAAATACATTCCTCTACTCTTTTTAATTGAACTTTTAGTCGGGAATTTTGTATTTCCTGCTGAAAAATCTGTCTTTAAGAAAATTTTTTTATTTGAACTTCCGCTTTATCAGAGTGGTATTCGTCTGTTTTATTTTTTCCTTGTTAGTATGTTTATTCAACCGTCCATTTCCTTCAAAAGATATATTCCATTTTTAAAGGTATATATCTTTTTTTCACTTTTGAAAAATTACAATCCATTATTAATATTGAGATCTTTTCATTATGAACCTCTATTACAACAGGTTAAAGACTAAATGAATAAAAACTCCACCAGAAGGTTTTAAAAAG
>NZ_VHIK01000122.1:0-227 GCF_006680105.1 Bacillus sp. B4EP4a | reverse complement strand
TAATTCAGTAAACCGCTCTAATTCACGAGTAATTGCTACAAACTCACGAGTAAACCGCTCTAATTCACGAGTAAAGCTACAAACTCACGAGTAAATGGCTCTAACTCACGAGTAAATGCTCTAACCCACGAGTAAAGCTACAAACTCATGAGTAAACCGCTCTTATTCACGAGTAATTGCTACAAAATCACGAGTAAACCGCTCTAACTCACGAGTAAATGGCTCTA
>NZ_VHIK01000121.1:0-255 GCF_006680105.1 Bacillus sp. B4EP4a | reverse complement strand
CCCATCATCATACCTGGCTGGCCTGGGTTTTGGCTGCCCATCATCATACCTGGCTGGCCTGGGTTTTGGCCGCCCATCATACCTGGCTGGCCTCCGTTTTGACCACCCATCATACCTGGCTGGCCTGGGTTTTGGCCGAACATCATCCCAGGCTGACCTGGGTTTTGACCGCCCATCATCATACCTGGCTGACCTGGGTTTTGGCCGCCCATCATCATACCTGGCTGGCCTGGGTTTTGGCCGCCCATCATCATA
>NZ_VHIK01000120.1:0-270 GCF_006680105.1 Bacillus sp. B4EP4a | reverse complement strand
CCACATTCCGGGGTCCTATTCTCATTAAATCTCCTCAGGAGGCAAATTGAAACATTTGCGCTCCGCCAGCTAACTTCGCTTTTAGGAATGGCATTCTTGAGCCTTCTTTTACTAAGATCTGCACTAATTCCTTTATCGCCGTATCTGCAANTTTTGCAATGTTGATCTGTGCCGATTTAGCGAGTGATGTGTCAGGCAGCATGATATGGGCCAAACCTGCAATTTGTTTTTTTTCATCATAAATCACAACACCAACACACGACCCCAATC
>NZ_VHIK01000012.1:0-208734 GCF_006680105.1 Bacillus sp. B4EP4a | reverse complement strand
GAAATCCTGCGAATAAGCGAGTATTCGTGAGCATTATCTATTAAACTGAGGGAGTTCATTAAGCGATAAATATTTATAATAGCCCATATTATAATCAAGCCCCAAATCAATACTATTATAGAGCCCACTATCCAATTCTTCGGCTTACCGTTTTTCATCATTTCCTCTGCCTTAACTTCACAGTCGGTTAATACATTCTTTGGTATCATCTTTAATGCAATCATTATCCCTATCGGAACGAGAATTACATCGTCTAAGTAGCCAAGAATGGGTATAAAATCAGGTATTAGGTCAATCGGACTGAATGCATAAGCTACAACACAAGCCGTAAATACTTTTGCATACCTAGGCACTCTTGCATCTTTACAAGCAAAGTAAAGGATAAAAATCTGTCGTTTTAGATCCCTCGCCCAAGTTTTAATTTTTTTGAACATTTTATCTCCTAATAATCGTTAAAATTTTATTTTCATTATAACAAAATAAAATTTACTAAGGATTGTTATTTCACTAACCTGCCCCGATAGTCGCATAAAGAAAAAACTGCCTTAAAGACAGTTCCGATCTTAAGCTAATGTAAAAAATTGAAGCTTGCTTTTTATTTAATATGGTCTTTTTCCTCATTGTTTAATTTTCATGGTAGTGTATCATATCTGTCCCTCATAGACCAAGGAGCAAAAAAAAGCCTAATTAACTCAAAAACGGCCAAACAATCAATCCCTTTGTCCACTCCTGATTGTTTTCCCTTTCATATGTTATTAAAGTAAGACAAGCTAATGAAAGGGGGATGTAATGATGTCAAGTCGAAATTCATCGAGTCGTCAATCCAGTTCATCTCGTAGAAACAGATGCAATGGATGTGTATGTAATACTTTACGCCGTTTGCGTCCTGGTACAGAAGTAGACGTTTTTTTATCTGGAGGCACAGTTCTTGAAGATGTTATCTTCCGTGCCTTTGACAACAATACTTGTTGTGCCCGATTCAGAGACGAAGAGAACGAACCTGGTACTGTCATTTTTGTTGACTGCCGAGACATCCAAGCCCTTCGCATCGAGTAATAACATTTAGGGGGATCCTTCATTTTTGAAGGATCTTCATTTATTAAAGACACCGTATTGAAGTAATTTTCCTCGTCAAGCCATCCGGTAAATTAACGCCAAGTGTTCGGTTAATCATCACGTATCCTATCCCGGATACCTTCACCGATCTTTGCAGTAATAAAGTAGTTCCACGCAGGCTCTAGCGCCATCGGCTGGATATCGGATGTGACGTTCGCACACTTGGCAACCTTAGCCCTTCGCTGCTTGATTTTCCTTTCTTCGGACATAAAAAAGACGCCTCCCAACGTATCGTTAAATACGTCAAGAAGCGTCAAATATATGAGTTGATATCGAATTAGCTAGGGGTTTAGAACGTAACCCTTCGAAGAGTAAATACGTAATCCCCATCGTTTAACTTACCGATCACTGACCGTCAGCCAACCGTTAGCAGTTCTCCGGTGTACCGGCGTTTTTTGCCGTTTTGAAGGAAGACCCGCAACCGCATGAAGCGATAGCATTTGGGTTTTCGATCGTAAAGCCTCCGCCCATCATCGTTTGTTTATAATCAATTACCGTTCCATTCAATATATCTGCATCCTCGGCATTAACAAGGATCTTAATTTCAAACTGTTCCAGCTGGCTATCTTTATCCCCAGGCTCTTGTTCAAAACCCATTCCGTAGGATAATCCGCTGCAGCCTCCGCCTTTAACGGCCACTCTTAAAAATGAACCCTCTTCGCCATTATGTTTCATCATTTCTTTTATCTGAAAAGCGGCAGCTTCCGTTATTTGAACAACTTCACTCACAATAAATCCCTCCTTCTTCTGATATGTGAGATAGAACTATTTCTCTTTATAGTATATACCAAAGAAATTCCCACGCTCAATTTTCCAGCTTGAAAATATTCATATTCCCCCACCTATTTTACCAAAAAATTAGTTTATACTAATGCTGCAAAACTAAGTAAAAAGGCTGTTCCATCGAGGAACAGCCTTTTAATTCACCATTGATGATTAGAACATTTCATATTCATCAATGTACTTATATATTTTATCCACCAATTCATCCGTTGTGTCACCAAAAACCACTTCACCGTTTACAAGAGCATATAAGTTACTGGAGCATCTGCCGCAATATCCCAGACAACCATATTCTATGATATCTAAATTCGGATCCCTCTCCAATCTTTCCAGAGCCTCCTGAGCGCCACTGGCCAGATTGCTTACACAAAATTCAATAATCGGGTACATTGTTTCACCTCACAGTTACTAACAAACCATCTTATTACTTTTCCCGTATACAGTCAATATTTACGCATAAAAAATCAGCCGATTTCAAGATATCGGTTGTGATTTCCTTTTATATTCGTTATACTTTTGTCGGGGTACGTAAAAAAAGAAAATTATCTAATTTTTTATTCTTGTTACTAATTGGGGTATATATATTTATTTAAACTTTAAAGGGGACCATTTGGGGGAATCCTATAGTTAAATGCTTATCAAATTTTCAAGAGATCAAATAAAGGGGAAAAATCATATGAAGAATCTAGTCATACTTGGTGGCGGGTATGGTGGTATGCGCATGTTGCAAAGATTGCTGCCTAATCAGCTTCCTGAAAATGTGAGCATCACGCTTATCGACCGTAATCCTTATCACTGCTTAAAAACGGAATATTATGCTTTAGCAGCAGGTACCATTCCAGATCAGCACATCCGTGTTGCATTTCCTGAACATCCTCGCTTGAAGAACGTATACGGAGAAGTACTTTCCATCGATATGGAAAATAAACAGGTCATTATAGAAAATCAAGATCCTGTCTTTTATGATGATTTAGTCATTGGCCTTGGCTGCGAAGATAAATACCACGATATTCCTGGTGCAGACACACATACTTACAGTATCCAAACAATCGATAAATCACGAAGCACATATTCAGCTTTGAATAATTTAGGTGCCGGTGCAACCGTTTCTATCGTTGGTGGCGGACTGAGTGGTGTTGAGCTTGCAAGTGAATTGATTGAAAGCCGTTCAGATTTAAGCGTTAAGCTATTCGACCGTGGACCGCATATTCTATCTGCATTCCCAGAAAGATTAAGTACTTTTGTTGAATCATGGTTCGATAAACATACAATCGAGATCGTCCATCATTCAAATATAACGAAAGTTGAGCCAAACCTTCTTTATAATGGCGACGAAGCCGTTCAAAGCGACGTCATCGTATGGACAGCTGGAATTCAGCCAAGTAAGATCATCCGCGATATGGATATTGAAAAGGACCGTCAAGGAAGAGCTGTTCTGACTCCTCAGCATTTCCTACCTAATGATGACAGCATCTTTGTCGTCGGTGACTGTGCGAGCCTGCCTCATGCGCCTAGTGCTCAATTAGCGGAGTCCCAAGCAGAGCAAATCGTCCAAGTTCTTGTGAAGAAATGGGCAAATGAACCACTTCCGGAAAGCTTCCCTACAATGAAATTAAAAGGAACATTAGGTTCCCTTGGGAAGAAACAAGGTTTTGGTCTTGTTGCAAATCGCCCAATCACAGGCAGAGTGGCACGCCTAATGAAATCAGGCATCCTCTGGATGTATAAATACCATAACGGTTGATTCCAACCCATGATACAGTTAAACTGACCCAATGAGCTGCATGCAGCTCATTGGGTCAGTTTTTCTTATTTCTTCCATTATATATCACACTTGCATCGTATATCCGTATTTTTCCATGGTTTCCACCACTTTTTTGAGACGCACATTTCCTTCTGCAATAATTTCACCTTCGATGAGGACCAGTGGATAAAACAAATCTTCTTCGATCATCTTCGCGGCAAAGTTCTTTTGCTTCAGCGTTTCTGGGGGATTATACATATCTATATAGGATATTTTGAATTTCTGCTCAGGAAACTTTCTCGTTAAAGCGGCTTCAAGCCACTCACAGGTATCTTTCGAAGAAGGGAGATTCACACAACTCGCGCAAATTTGCTCCGCTCCATACACTTCTATCTCAATTTCTTTAATTACCATACTCTTCCTCCTTCATTTAAGTATATTTGCTTCATTTTGAATAATGTTTAAAAACTTCACCTGTTTCCATCATACCAGAATAATATAGATTATATTTCCGCAAAGTTACAGTTGGATTTTTTACTACCTTCGCTTTATAATATGAATAGGAAAGGAGTCGATTGCAATGTCTGAACAACAAACAATGGAAGTTCAAGTTCAAGAAGTCCTAGATAAGCTTCGTCCGTTTCTTCTTCGTGATGGCGGTGACTGTGAACTAGTTGACGTAGAAGATGGAATTGTAAAATTACGATTACTAGGAGCCTGCGGAAGCTGTCCTAGTTCGACCATTACGCTAAAAGCTGGGATTGAGCGTGCCCTTCTTGAAGAAGTTCCTGGTGTAGTGGAAGTTGAACAAGTTTTCTAATAGCCCTTTAAATAACATGCAGCGTATGGATGAAGGATTACTTCATCTATACACGTTCAACCTTTTTCATGCAGACCGGAACTTTTCCTGGTCTGTAATAAAAATAAAGCTGACTCGGCTTTTGCCCTATCAAATGAATTGATACGGCTTGACGCGAGTCAGCTTTTTTATTGGACGGTATATGAACATGGCTTACGATTCCAAAAATTTCAATTCCTTTTTTTCCTGTTCTGAAAGGATTGCCGTATAACTGCCATCATTATCGATTTCCAATTCTTTCACAAGAAATTCCGGAAACCTTTCCTTCAATCCAGTATGCAAACTTTTACTTTTTTCTGCCGATGCCAAGCATAAAACAGTTGGTCCTGCTCCGCTTAGTGCTGCACCAAATCCGCCTTCATTAAGGACAACTTCTTCTATAAGCGCTAAATGAGGGACCAACTCCGCCCTATATGGTTGATGGAAGCGATCACTTTGCATCATTTCACCAACAAGCTTCCAATCTTTTGATAGAACTCCCGCCAGCAAAACATTTGCGGCTGCACTTCCGCTTATCGCATCTTTATAGGAAAGCGAATTCGGAAGGACATTTCTTGAATCCTCAGTAAGCAATTCAAAATTGGGAATGACAGCGATCACCTTAACTCCCTCGATCGGAAACGACACGACATCCGTTCTTTCATCCGTATGAAGGCCCACGACCAATCCACCATACACAGATGCCCCTGCATTATCCGGATGCCCTTCAAAAAGGGAAGCATGCCTATTCTTTTCATCATCGGATAAATGAAGTTCACCAACGATGTTCGCCAATTCAATCCCCGCCACAATGGCAGAGGCACTGCTTCCAAGACCCCGAGCCAGCGGAATTTCGCTAGAGACGAAAAGCCGGCATGGGGATAGTTCCTTTCCATAGGAAGCCGCCGTTTCCTTGGCAATCTGGACGATATAATTACGATCATCCCTTGGAAAAACAGACATTTCCTCTGAAAGTGGAACGACTTCCCAATGATCTGATGAAGATCCATGTATTTCCAAGTAAAGACCTAACGCCAAGCCGATGGAATCGAATCCTGGGCCTAAGTTGGCCGTACTTGCTGGTACACGGATCAAGAACATCTCCGATTCTGCACTCATGCCTGCTTCACACCCTGCAGATGTTCTAAAATGACTTCTTCATCCATTGGCAGCAATGTCGGTTGAATCGTGCTTGTATCGACTGCCACATTCGGATCTTTCAATCCATTTCCAGTCAATACAGCAACAACCTTACTTCCTTTTTTGATTTCACCGCTTTTTAGTTGTTTATAGATACCTGCAATGGAAGCACAAGATGCTGGCTCTGCAAATACCCCTTCTTTTTTAGCAAGGAAATGATAAGCTTCCAGAATTTCTTCGTCTGTCACCTCATCGATTTTGCCTTTGGATTCATTTGCTGCTTCAACAGCAAAGTTCCAACTTGCAGGATTTCCAATCCGGATGGCTGTTGCAATCGTTTCTGGATTTTCAATGATGCTATCCCGGACAATCGCAGCCGCACCTTCAGCTTCGAACCCTCTCATTTCAGGAAGGCCCGTTTGTTTCGCTTCGTTATATTCTTTAAACCCTTTCCAGTAAGCAGTTATATTACCTGCATTCCCGACAGGAAGAGCCAAAATATCCGGTGCCGAGCCGAGTGCATCACAAATTTCGAAAGCCGCTGTCTTCTGCCCTTCAATCCGGTATGGGTTGACCGAATTCACAAGAGTTATCGGTGAGCTCTCACTAAGTGAACGGACGATTTTTAAAGCCTGGTCGAAGTTCCCTTCGATCGAGATGATTTCCGCTCCATACATAACGGCTTGGGCAAGCTTGCCCATGGCAATTTTACCTTCCGGGATGACAACGATACAGCGCAGGTTGGCACGGGCCGCATAAGCTGCTGCAGCTGCTGATGTATTCCCGGTGGAAGCACAGATGATCGTGTCGCTGCCCTCTTCTATCGCTTTGGCGACGGCCATGACCATTCCGCGATCTTTAAACGACCCAGTTGGATTTGCCCCTTCGTATTTTACATGTAAGTCGATTCCCCACTCTTCGGATAATCGATTCAGTCTGATTAAAGGTGTATTCCCTTCCAAAAGGGTTAGTGCAGGTGTGTTTTCATTAACGGGTAAAAAATCTTTATACGTGCTTATAAGTCCTTGCCAGCTCATTTGATGTCCTCTCCTTCAACTCTGTATGTGCTTTTCACTTCTCTTACCATATTGTAATCATTTAATTTCTGTATTATTTGCTCAAATGCAGCCTTTGTGGCAGTATGCGTAACCAATACGATTTCGGAAGATTCCTTTTCATCCAGAGGCAATTGAAGGATTTTATCGAATCCTACCCCATGCTCAGCAAATAAATTCGTGATTTTGGCTAAAACGCCAACTTCATCTTGAACATGTAATCGAATGAAGAACTTAGCGAAAATCTCAGTCGCATCTTTTAATTGTTTCGGGAACTGAGGTGAAACGGCACTGCGGCCATTTACGCCCAGCCTCATATTCTTGATGACCGTCACCATATCCGAAACGACTGCAGTCGCAGTAGGAAGACTGCCAGCCCCCGGTCCGTAAAACATCGTTTCCCCTACGGCTTCCCCATAAACGTATACCGCATTATACTCATTATTTACCGATGCTAAAGGATGTGCTTCAGGAAGAAGTGCAGGCTGGACACTTACTTCGACTCTATCCCCTGCCCTCGAAGCGACGCCGATCAATTTCATTGTATAACCAAGCTTCTTACTATATCTCAAATCCTCTTCGGATATCTCGGTAATGCCCTGTACCTCAACATCATTCAAGCCAATGTTCATGGAGAACCCGAGTGTGGAAAGGATCGCCATTTTACGGGCCGCATCCAAACCGCCTACATCAGCAGTCGGATCGGCTTCAGCAAATCCCAGCTCCTGAGCTTCCTTCAATACGTCATCATAAGCTCTGCCTTCCTTGCTCATTTTCGTTAAAATGAAGTTTGTCGTTCCATTGACGATTCCCATCATTTTCGTGATGCGGTCAGAAGATAATCCATCCACAAGTCCGCGTAAAATCGGAATTCCCCCTGCAACACTTGCTTCATAGAACAAATCACATTGATTCTCTGTGGCCAATTCCAGCAATTCAGGTCCATATAAAGCCATTAGGTCTTTATTGGCCGTAACGATATGCTTTTTATTCTTTATTGCCTCTATCAGATAACCGCGTGTTTCTTCGATTCCACCCATCACTTCTATTACAACATCAATCTCGGGATTCGAAAGGATATCCTCAGGATTGTCAGTTAACATACCTTTATCGATCTCGACAAGCCTCTCCTTCGTCGTGTCTTTGACTAGTATCTTCTTAACGGATATGGAACAGCCCACTTGGTGCATGAGCTTGTCCTGATGGCTTTCAATGATTTGTACGACTCCTGATCCAACTGTACCTAACCCCAATAAACCGATTGAGATGGCTTTCATATTTTGGTTCCCCCTTAAAAACTGTTTGCCTGAAGAAGACGTTTGTATTTGTATAGTAGACATTATAAGTTTAATTCATATAATTATCAATAGTTAGAAAAGATGGATGCACGAACTTTTTTCGTCCATCCCTTGAACGAGTAAGAACGGGTAAAGCTAAATTTTTTATGGGAAACCATTTTGTTCATTATTACTTAACGCTCTTCAATGAATCATTTGTACCCATTACAATATGTGGCTTTTGCACGGGATCCATCCATTTCAGTAAACTGACGACATTCTTTTCGGCCGTGGCTGTACATCCAGCCGTCGGTTTTGTACTCCCTCTCCATATATGAAGAAAGATTGCACTTCCTTTTCCTTTTACGATGGGATTCGTATTATAATTGATGACTGCCCCATACTTATAGAGTTCATGATTCATCCTTTCGAAAGACTTCCATTTACCTGCAGGATTTCCTTTATAGGTTTTCCACTTGTTATAATCCGTGGATGTCTGATCATCAATCCAGTAGTCATATTTGGTCGTTTTCTTATAACTCATTTTCACTCCTGCCGGCTTCGTTTCGCTTCCAAAGGACGTACCAAATGAATAAATCCCGACCGGGGATTTCCCATCACCCTCTTTTTTGCTCATCGTGAAGCCGTTCTTCCCAATGACACCCTCCATCTTCTTCAATGCCCGGCGCCATTCCCCTTGTTTCTTCTCATAAGTTTGGATCGTGACCTTCTTATCACTCATCGCTTTACCTGTCACAGATACAACTTGATTAACGCCCTTTCTCCCATCGAATTTCTTCAAAATGGCTTTTTCACCGGAACTGAAAACCTCTTTTGCATCTGCAATATTGATATATGCGGTCTTATTTGAGTGACAGACCTTATACCAGCTTCCAGTTCTTCCGCTTGCCGATAATTCTTTATTTTTCTTATAGGTTTTTAACGTTTTACTTGCAGCCGACGCCTTTTCTTTCACATCCGCTTCAGACTTCATGACAATCTTGAATTGAGTTGCTTCGCAGCCTGTTTTCGTTTCAGCCTTCGCAAGATTTGCCGTTTGGAAGATTAAAAGGGCTATAAGGGCGGCCATCATCAATCTTTTCATGGTCCCATCCTTCCGTAGTGATTAAATATCTAATTATTCTAAAAAATCTTGTTATCATCATAACATAGTAAGTAAGGATGAATCATATTTCTTTCCTGTTTTTATCTAAATCCAGTCAATTTTAGGCAAATCATATTGCTTGACAGGGACCTCTGCCAATTCATAAAAATGTTTGAGGAAGGACTCATATTGTTGGGAGGATTTCGTGATCGAAGATATTTTATCCTCCAATTGGTTCGACCTTGATTCCGTCGTTTTTGAAAAATACTCTTCCACAGTTTCAAAGTAATGAATGGGAAATAGCATCCTCGAATATAATAACCGGGCCGAAAAGCTGGAGAACGGTTCTATGGACTGATATTCGTGAAAGAAATGGGCAATTCCCCGCTGATGGGTATGCACATTTTGAAAATAATGTTCCCTCACCCATTCCGCGACATCCCTGGTTCCGTGGTCAAATACCCAATCGAACGGATTTTTCATCCACTTATTGCTTTTCCAGGTATCATGTAAAAAACGTTCATAACATACCGTTCCACTATCGACAATTTGCGGGGTATCATCGATTTCCGTGTCGACTAAATATTGAATCGCATTTTCACCTAGGACCATATAATAGGGAAAGGTTTCAATAAATAATTTTTCAAACTGGTTATCAGGATGGGCGTTGAGCTTATCCCGCCAAATCTTTTCTAACTGATCGATCCTTTGTTCCCAGAGTTCTTTCCATTTACCGATCCTTGAACATGTTCGAATCGTATCATTAATAGTTCTCCCACGCTGATGGAATCTTGCCAGACGTCTTCCTGGGTTGAAATTTTTCGGACCTTCCAATGCCTGATTGGCAAGAAGGATGAATAATTGTTCATCCGCTTCCGAAACATAGCTTCCATGATTGGCAAGGACAAAGGCGGATACGTGACGATCACCTTGTGAAATCAGATGTTGAGACATTTTATAACGTTCCACTAATTCCTCCTGCTCCATATTTTCAATGGGAACGATACTGTACACCATATTCCCTGAACGGAAGCTTGGAAACCTGACATTGGCTTCTTCAAGCTCCACCTGTATACCATAATTATTAAAAATGATTTCTTCTATCATGGAATGGCCCCCTTCATCAAATGGATATAATAGAAATATTGGACATCATAAACTTATATATATGTGGCATAACCCGTTTTCTGAATGATTATCGAAACCTTATTAGAAATTCCAATCAAAACATCTTCCGTGGGTTTTCATTTTAATCAAATCAAACTACCTGCATTAGAACTTAATATAGAGAAATGGGTGATGACATGGCTAATATTGAACAATCAATGTCTGAGAAAACGGCTCGAAAATGGCTAATTGAACGAGGAGTGAAATTGGAGGATATCGCTGAGCTTGTCATGTATTTGCAATCTGGCTACCATGAAAATCTCCAAATGTCCGATTGCCTTCACAATGTCGAACGGGTCCTTTCAAAACGCGAGGTCCAAAATGCCATCCTTACCGGCATTCAGTTGGATATTCTAGCTGAGAAAAAACTGCTCGAGGAGCCTTTGCAGAGCATCATTGAAATAGATGAAGGCCTATATGGGGTCGATGAAATATTGGCTTTTTCAATTGTGAATGTTTATGGATCCATCGGTTTTACCAACTATGGTTTCATCGATAAACAAAAGCCGGGTATCTTAAAATATTTAAACGATAAAAGCACGGGTAAGGTGAACACCTTTTTAGATGATATCGTTGGGGCAATTGCAGCTGCCGCTTCAAGCCGGCTTGCCCATAGAACCGAAAATGGGGAATAGTAAACATATGATATTCACGGCATAAAAAAACCAGGGCTGCATTCGCAGGCCTGGTTTTTTTTCATTCGAAGCGCCATAAGTCGAGGGTGTCCACCACATGCGTCGGCTGCTCCTTATATTGCTTTAAGCGTTCTTTTGTCGTTACGCCAGTATGTACAAGCAGTGTATCGATCCCTGCATTGATGCCGGCAAGGATATCCGTATCATAGTTATCTCCAACCATGATTGTCTCTTCTTTAGGTACCCCTAATACTCTTAGAGCTTGCTCTACTATGACGGATTCAGGTTTTCCAATGAAAATCGGCTGTACCTGGGTCGAAACGGAAACTACGGAGGTCAAGGCACCATTCCCCGGTAAAAGGCCTTGCTCAGTGGGAATGGCAATATCACCATTGGTCGAAATGAAAACAGCGCCGTTTCTTACAGCAAGACAGGCTTTTGACAACTTTTCATAATTGACCCCGCGGTCGATGCCCATTACCAGAAAGTCTGGATGCTCTTCCACAAGCTTCATTCCTTTTTCCTTAAGAGCCTCTATGATGCCTTCTTCACCTACCACATAAACCGATGCATCTTTCTTTTGTTCAGCTATGTAATTGGCAGTGGCCATGCTTGTCGTGAAAACCTGGTCATCTTCCGTCGATATGCCGATGCTTCTCAATTTATCCGCCACCTGTGCCGGAGTCCGGGATGAATTATTGGTGACGAATAAATAAGGGATATCCCTTTTCCTTAGGTCATTAATAAACCCTGCCGCTTCCGCAATTTGTTCGGTTCCGCGATACATGGTGCCATCCAAGTCAATTAAATATCCTTTATACGACTTCATTTGAATTCGCCTTCCTAACGCTGCTAGTTTTTAAAAGCTGATACAGGTCCCAATTCATTTGTTAAATAGTTCCTCACCAAATCCGGGAATTGCTTGAATGCCTCGATATTTTCCGAAAATACGGCATGCAGTTCTGTGTGATTCACTTCAATGAAGTCTTGAACCAGCATTTTCCTTAGCGGCAAGACCTTTTTGAATTGTATCGCCTTTTCTTCAGAAATGACTTTTTCATCTTGAAGGATATCGATAATATCTTCATAACTTCCTGGATCACGCATAATAAAACCATCAATTACCGCATTTCCTACGTCCAACACGGAATCGATGGAAGTTTGTATGAGCCTTTCAGCGATAAGTTCCGAAAGATCTCCATCCCAATTATCATGCCCTTCAAAAAGTCCAAGCTGCTTTTCAAGAAAACCTAATATTTGTTCAATCTTTTGGCGGTCTACAAAGTACATTTTTTTCCAGATCCTTTCTGATCTAAGATGATATAGGGAATCATTGGTTGAATGAGCGGCATAGTTAAAACCCTGTGCCGCACCAACCTTATTCCTTGATAATACCATAGCTTCTCCCTTACTCTCAATTCCTTCAACCACAACCATTGTACCATCCAATAACTAACAGAAGCGGGTGTGTTACACATTGCCATTTTCTATGGGTGCATTTCCCGACAGCACTCCAAGAAATCCAATTCACGATCCCATTTATATTCTTACCATTTTCATTTAATCGATGAACGCTTAATGATTGCCGGAGCATCATGAAGAGCGACGAGGTTCTCATGCAGAAGCCCCGTAAAATGTCTGTTCCCCTATTGTAGTCACTTTGTTATGATGGAACTACAAATGTGAAGTTAAGAAGGGAATGATACTATGGAAGATCGTTTTTATTTATACAATGACGTCGTTGATTCAAAAACCCGGTTCATAAGCTTCATGGGAGAGGAATCAAGATTCGACCTGGCCATTACGACTACCGATCGTTTTTATGGAAAGAAACTTGTTTTAAATATGCAGAGTAACCGTTTCGCGATTATTGGGCCTGATGATTTAGAAGAGGAAGGCTATCTTGAGCATGCCTTTCAGTTATCAGAAGCCGAAGCCGAAGAACTGCGTCACTTTTTAATGGAAATCGTCTGAGTGCTGAAGTTTTTTACCTGAAACGGGAAACCTACTGAATGTAAGATCGATTACATGAGGGGGGATTATCTTGGACAAAGAAGAATACCACGATTTTTCCAATGTCGAAAAACAGAGGGATTATTTAATTCCTGAAGAATTTCCCGAAGGACCTTTTGGATCAGCCATAGCAAAAGATGCACCAGTTCAGAATAAAAACACCCCGTGGCAGGAAGGGCAACGATATCAAAGTGCCTTTAATTATGAAAATAAATCGTTGCACGAAGGTTTACCTCGACAATATCCTGGTGCTCATCCGACACATGATGATTCAGAAAAAGATGAACAGCCTCCATATAAAGGATATGGTAGCTCTTAACATAAAAGGCCAGAGTGAATTCTGGCCTTTTTATTTCTTTATTTTCTTCACGACGAAATAAGGACAGCCAAAATTGCAGTATTCATATAAATATTCACTAAGCGTGCTTATTTTCGTATCAAAGGTCGCTTTCTGATTATTATCATCAAAAAATCCACGCAGCCTCAATTGCCCGTAACCCCAATCCCCTACTATATAATCATATTTCGTTAAAATCTCACTGTATCTGGCCTTAAACGCTTCTTCGTTATAGCCTTCCCTTTCATTCTCAATTATTTCATAGGTCATGTTATTGATGTTAATCATTGTTTTCACCTCTCATATATACATTCCTTCTTTAAATTATAACTGATTCCCCATCAATTACTAAGCGAAAAATAGAGAAATATGTTCATCCTAAAGTTACGGGGGTGTTATTGATGAAAAAAACAATAATAACGATAGGTTTAAGCTCGATTATTGCACTAACCGGATGTGCTGATAAAGCAAAAGATCAGGGGATGGGTGCAAAAAACCATGCCGGTAACCCAACAAACGTAAATAATCCAACTCAATATTATGATGAGGATTATCGTAATAATGACAATAAAAGTGATGATTTCGGTTTTACCCGCACTAATAGCGCAACCATTGATGGCCGTAACATTTCCAACAAAGCTGCTTCCATTGACCGTGAACAACTTTCTGATGTCATTTCTAAACTGAGTGTTCAGATTCCAAATGTCAATGATGCCGCTACCCTCGTTACTGATGAGGAAGTGCTTGTCGTATATGATACCAATGCCAAGGATCGGACGGAAACCGCAGACCAAGTCAAACGCACTGCCATGTCCATCGTGCCTCGCTACTATCATGTCTACGTCAGTGATGATTATCAAACCCTTGCCCAAGATGTCGAGAACTTCTCTACATTGAAATCCGGCAGCAAAGGGATCGACTATACGATCGAACAAACCATCAAAAGAATGCTGAAGTCGCCTCAAGGGTACAAAATGAGTGACGAAGAAAATGAAAACGGGGAAATGGTTAACGATAAAAGAGATCATCACGATAACATCCATCAAAAAATGGATAACCGTTAATAAAAAAGGACCGAATTTTTTCGGTCCTTTATTTCACTCTATTTCAATAATTCTTCACCTTTGTTTTGCTTATGTTTTGCCGCAGCATTAACCTGTTCATCCGCATGGTAGGATGAACGGACAAGCGGGCCGGATTCACAATGGCTGAAGCCTTTTTCCAATGCACGTTCCTTCAGCTCGGCAAACTCCTCAGGCGTGTAGTATTTCAGCACCTTTAAATGCTTTTTAGTCGGCTGCAAATACTGGCCGATCGTCATGATATCCACATTATTAGCCCTTAGGTCATCCATGGTCTCAAGGATTTCCTCCCGAGTTTCACCCAAACCTACCATTAAACTGGACTTTGTCGGGATTTCCGGATACAGTTCCTTGGCTCTTCTTAAAAGCTCCAATGAACGTTCGTACTTGGCTTGAGCCCGTACACGGTCGGATAAACTTCTGACAGTCTCTATATTATGGTTCAGGATATCTGGTTTAGCATCCATCAAAGTCTTGATATTTTCAAACACCCCGCCCATATCAGACGGTAATACTTCAATTGATGTAAATGGATTTTTGCGTCGGATGGCACGGACCGTTTCAGCGAAAACTTCAGCGCCTCCATCCTTTAAATCATCACGGGCAACAGCTGTAATGACGACATGCTTTAAATTCATCAAAACGACGGAATCGGCAACACGCTCCGGTTCAGCCCAGTCCAATTCATTCGGACGTCCGGTTGTAACAGCACAAAAACGGCAAGCCCTTGTACAGATTTCACCTAAGATCATGAAAGTAGCCGTCCTTCTCACTGCCCAGCATTCGTGAATATTCGGACATTTTGCCTCTTCACAGACAGTATGAAGGTTTTTCTCGCGCATCATATTTTTTAAACCGAGGTAATTTTCGTTAGTATTAAGCTTTATTTTCAACCAATCTGGTTTACGAAGAATTTCTTTATTTGTAGAAGACATGAAAATGCCACTCCATTCTATAGAAATTAACACACCCTACTTTAACAATAAAAAAGCATTTATACAAGTTATAGTTGGTTTCCCATTATTTATTTTTCATGTTTATAGCTAAATCAGCAAAACTATAAAAGATGGATGGACTGATGTCTTTTAAATACGGAAAATGTCATGAAAGGAGCCTGCCCCGTTGAAAAAATTATTCCTTCTTACCATAACTTGTTTGTTTATTTTGAATGCACCAGGCCAAGCGGCTAATGCTGCCGATATCCCAGATGTTTATGCCGGGAGAATGGAGCTATATAAAAATATGGAGGCCACCCTCCAAATCCCGTGGTATTACCTTGCTGGAGCTGATCAATATGAGCACAGCCTCAGGGCTGCACGAAGGGATTTAGAGCCGGCAAAGGGTTTGATAGGCATCCACATCGAGCCTTCAAAGTGGAGCGGGGCCCTCAATCCTGACTTAAACGACGTGAACCCGCTCACGATCACATTTTTTGATGGGTTTGGCCAGGATGGAAATGGTGATGGCAAAGCTGATATCACTACTGATACAGATCGATTGTATGCTTTTTCGAAGCATCTCCAATCTTATGGTGCTGATGAAGATAATATCCGGATCGGCTTGTGGGATTATTATAAACGAGATAAAGCCGTCAGCATCATTATCGGCAATGCCGAGATTTATAAAAAATATGGCCGGTTGGATCTACAGGAAAAGGCCTTCCCGGTTCCAGTACGAACTCATTATACGTACTTAAATACATGGGGAAGCGCTCGTGGATGGGGCGGAAGGAGAATCCATGAGGGCACTGATATTTTTGCGGACTATAGCCTTCCCGTTCGTTCCACGAGCTATGGAATCATCGAAATGAAAGGCTGGAATAAATTTGGCGGATGGCGGATTGGGATACGGGATTTAAATAATACCTATCATTACTTTGCCCATTTAAGCGGCTTTGCCAAAGGGTTGAAAGTCGGACAAATCGTCGAGCCCGGACAAGTCATCGGAGGTGTCGGCAGTACAGGTTACGGCCCTCCAGGAACTTCCGGAAAATTCCCCCCCCATCTTCATTACGGAATGTACAAAGACAATGGAATTACAGAATGGAGCTTTGACCCTTACCCCTATTTAAGATTGTGGGAAAGGAAAGATCTGTCTAAAAAGCAAAAGTGAGCGGCGTGAATTTTACGCTGCTTTTTTTTGATTCGAACATAAACCCCTGAACTTAATGCATAGTTATTAGTAAAGGGGGCTAAAGCGTGTTCCGAAAAAGATTTCGAACGAAGAAATTCCGAAAAAAGGGGCCTCTTCCCACCCGAAAAGTATTTCTCTATTCATTTATCCTGTTTATCTTATCAAGCATCATGACTCTTTGGTACGTGGACAAATCAATCGAACCCGTGATCATGAGTGTAGCCGAATATGAAATCAAACGGATTGCAACGGAAACGATTCATGAATCGGTTGATGAGAATATAGCGAAGATTGATATGACCAAAATCATCACCAATAACAAGGGTGGTAAGGGCTCCAGTTCTTCCTATAGCTTCAATCCGGTCATATACAGTGAATTGCGGGCTAACATTACGAATGATATTCAAAAAAAGCTTGGCATCAAACAGGGAAACCCTTTTAAAACAGGTTCAGCCAAAATAAATGATGAACAATATAAAAGTGTGGTCTATTATATACCATTTGGTGTCGTAACCGGGAATAACCTTCTTTCCAATTACGGACCTGAAATCCCAGTGAAAATGTCGGTCATCGGGAATGTTGAATCGGATTTGAGGACAAAACTGACAAACGCAGGCATCAATAATGTTTATTATGAATTGATTGTGGATTTTGATGTCAATATTCAAATCGTCATCCCCTCTTTCACAAAGGAGACCAAGGTGAGTCAGGAAGTGACAGTCGGAAGCCTGCTGATCGAAGGTGATGTTCCAAGTTATTTTAGTAACGGAAACAGTTCGGTGGCACCTCCCATCATGAAGGAAAACAAGGAATGAAAAAACCAGCTTATCCTTGAGGTTAGGCTGGTTCTTGTATATTGAGACATTTCATGATAAGCAAATGCAGGTTTTTATTCAAGTCCACTTCATACGGCTCCTTGATTTGCTCCCCATCTTCTTCAAGTATCCTTTATCATGGGGCGGTCTCCTATCCCCTCGTTCTGAGCGGATACTACCCCTTTCCTTCCATCATTCAATTCAACGGATAGACCATTAGGATAAATGGCAACCGCCCGGCGGAAAGCCTCGATGATCATATTGTCGAACTTTTTCCCGACTCCGGCATAAAGGACTTCCAATCCCTGATGCGGCAGCATGGCCTTACGGTAAACCCGGTTGGAAGTCACGGCATCAAACACATCGGCAACGGCAATGATCTTGCCGAAATAATGGATTTCATCCCCTTTTATCCCACGGGGATATCCAGAACCATCTAACCGTTCATGGTGCTGATAGGCACAATTCGCAACTAAAAGGGAAACGGTATGAACATTTTTGATTAGATGGAATCCGTAATCGGCATGTTTTTGGATTTGTTCAAACTCACTCTCCGTCAGCTTACCGGGTTTATGGAGGATCTCCAAAGGCACGAGCATTTTGCCGACATCATGTAAAATCGCTCCCAGCCCAAGAATTTCGAGATTCCTATCATTGATATTCAATTCCAGCCCGATTGCCAGGGTATATAAGGTCACATTGAAGGAATGAGTAAAGATATAGTCATCGTATGTATAAACGTCAGCCAATAAAGTCATTAACTCTTTATTCCTTTTCAGCTCGCCCATGATGTTCCGAACTATTTGAGTGAACTTGACGTTAGCCTGCTCTATCGTGAATGACCCAGCAAGGTACATTTTATTTTTCATGTCCAGGAAAGTGGTTTCAATCGTATTAATGGCTTCTCTTCGTAGTTTCCCTGACACTGGGGGCATTGCAATAATGTCATCCGTCCTGGAATCTTGAATGTAAACAAAGGGAATATTAAGGGACACCAGTCGATTGATCATTTTCTGCGTTAAAGTAAGACCCTCGCACAATAGGATATGGCCCCGCTCATTATAGATGTGTTTACCGAGCCTTGCTCCAGGGCTTAGGGACTCTGTAATAGCTAGCCTCATACTTGTACTCCATTTCCCCGTTCAATATTTGTAAATCAAACCGTTTCCTTCCTTTGTTAGGATTATCGGAAAATATTTTGATAAATGAATCTGTTTGAACGCATTTATTGAAAAAATATCAGCATTTTCTTTGATAAAAAAATAAGGCCCCCTTCTGGAAAAAAGAAAGCCCCCCTTTTCAAATCATTTTGATTAATGCCTCTTTACCAATCATTCCTGGATGAATGCCCTTTTCCACAGCCTCCCAGGTAACTGATTCAAGCGGCGCTTCCAATAGTTCTTCAATCGATTTAACTCCTGTGGCCCTTCCTGCAAGGATTTTACGATCTCTCAATTTATCATTCAGCAGTCCAACATCTAACGCACCGCACATTATATACCCTTTTTCGGACGCGATAGCAAGTAAATTCGTTTTGGGAAGTCGGACAGAAATGGCTAGGAATGTATGATTATCAAGAATTATTGGTATCATGTTAATCAATTGGTTTCGCCCCTCTCTTCCCGATACTTTATGAAAAAAAGGGCGAAACCGTGATTTAGAGTTTGGTGTTTGTGTATATTTTTTCCAGCTTCCATAAAAGGATATCCCGTAAGAATTCCGGTAGTAAGTATTCCTTGCGATTGGAGCGCTGGATACTTGGAAAGAAGTGCCCAAACGTGAACATATCAGGTATTGCCAGTTTATAGGACTTATCTGCCTGCAGTTTCTCCCCTTTTATAAGTATCCCTTTTACGATTCCATTCTCCATTTCGTTAAATTCAATTTGATCATAATGCATGGCTCCCATGATATTTCCGCGGAAACCGAAACCTTTCACCTGAATATGAGGCCACTCCTCATTTCTCGATTGCATTAAGATTTCTTTTAATTCATTCCCATTAACTTCAACGACGCAAGGATTGATGGGATGCGGACAGATTCTGTGAATATCCCCTTTTGTGACAGGTCCCTTGGGCAGCCCTTCGAGCAGAAGACCGGCATTCAAAAAGGAACAATCCGCCTGAGTCCACTCCCTTAGGGCATCCCCAAGGAGTTCAGTCAAAGGACTTCCTTTGAACCAATCATTATCCAGTGCTTCGGGTAAATCCACTGCAACCTGTTTTAGTGTTTCCCCTCCAGCCTGGTGTATCTCTTCAATCCATGACCGTTCATTCTCCAATTCCAAAAAGTCATTGGTATCATAAAGAATGGCACTCTTATGGCTAACTTTCTTTTCCTGATTGACGGTCATTTCCACCTGTCCAACATAGAAACCATATTTCCCTGCACCGCAAAGGAGTGTATCATTAATCAATTTACCTTGGTGGAGGATGTGGTGGGTATGCGCGCCAAGTATGATGTCAATCTCCGGAAAATCCTCTGCCATCCTCTCATCATCATGGATGCCCAGGTGGGAAAGGATGATGATTACATCCGCCTCTGTTTTGACCTTTTCGAGCTGTGCCTTTAACTCCACGAATGGTTCTGTTATTTCCCAGCCCAACGCAGAATAAAACTTTTGAAAAAAAGCTGTCAAACCTATCATGGCAATTTTGGTGCCTTTTACCGTCGTATGTATCCAATATGGCAGCGCCCATTCCGGCCTTTCATAATCACCGTAATAAATATTGGCTGCCAAGACCTTGAACTTTGCATGATCATATAAGGAGTCTAATGCATCATGAGGTAGAGTGATCCCTTCATTATTGCCGATGGTCACATATTGGTAGCCCGCTTCATTAAGCAGTTCAATATTTCCTTTACCCAACGTACCTTCTGTATATGGATGCCAGCGGTCCACATGATCGCCTATATCCAGTATGATCGCTTCTTCTCCCGTTTCTTGATGAAGTTGTCTTCTTTCTTTAAGAAACTTATCAATACGAGGCCAATTCTCAAAATGACTATGGAGATCATTGGTGTGATACAAATGAATGATTTCTGACATCATTTCTCCTCCTCGTTTATCCTGTAATACCTTGATATATAAGACGTAAACCAATGATTATCAGCACTATTTTTAACATATTTTCCAGCGATGCACTCTTTAGGCGCGTATTGATGAATGCGCCAAATTTAGCACCGAACCAAGCACCCGGAATCAGGGCAAAAGCATATGGCCAATTTACATTCCCAAGAGAAATATGCGTAATCGAATTAGTGATGGAAGATAGAAATACCATGAACATCGAAGTCGCAACAGCCATATGCGGAGGGAAGAAGAATAGAAGCATCATGACGGGAACCATTAAGGCCCCACCGCCAATTCCAAATAACCCGGAGCTGAATCCCACGACAAAAGAAATCAATACAGCCAACAGGGGGTGGTAACCATAGGAAAATGAATGTCCATTTTCTGTTTTATACGTCTTCACTATTTTCCCTTTTCCAGGCTTGAAAAGCATTGGCTTCAAACGATTTTTCACTAATAACACGATAGCCATGAAAACCATGAAAATTCCAAAGTACAATGAAAAAGCTTCGGCGTTAAGGTTTTTATTCACATAAGCCCCTATTATTCCACCAGGTGCACTGCCAATAAAAAAGATTAAGCCGGCCTTATAATCCACCACTTTATGTTTTAAATAAGATAAAGTAGAAGATAAGCCGGTAAAAATCATGATTACGGTTGAAACACCTACGGCGACCTGAGGAGTCAGCTCATCGATAATATTCGTAGATGTACCTAAATATAAAAGAGAAGGCACAATGATGATGCCGCCGCCCAGACCGACAAGAGCGCCGATTGCTCCCGCTAATAATCCAATACCAACTAATACTAACCATACCATGAAGAAATCCGCCTTTACCTGTTTGTGAGGATATTACCTCTCTAGCTTGTCACATCATCTCTTTATTAATTATATAATTCCCCTTAAAACAAACCAAGCTGCTTAGGAGCCAACCCTTCATATTCTATACCAAGCAACTCAATCATTTGTTTGGCATTATCAGCGGCATCTCCTCCTGAGTTATTATTGAACAGGACATATATCTCCTTGGATTCCTTTTCCAATTTCCTGATTTTCTCCACCCATTCTGTCAATTCCTGATGATTATATCTATATAAGTACCTGACTTCACGCCAATTATCACCTGAGGAAGGCCTTTGCCAACCATGCAGGTTACGGCCATGAAAGCGTATCAGGGTTTTATCTTTACCGGCGGCATGCAGAACGACAGGAATGGATCCCTCTCCAGCCTGCGGCTCATCGCATACAGTATGGATCCAGCCTTCCTTTTCGATAAAGTCCAAAGTTTGCTGTAATACATTGGGCCTGTACCAGCTTTGATTCCGAAATTCAATGGCAGCTGGAATATCGCCCATTTCAGCTTTGCACCATCGCAGGTAATTCACATTTTCCCGTTTACAATCAAACCATGGCGGAAACTGAAATAAGACCATCGCAAGCTTGCCGGACTTCTGATAAGCTTCCAGAGAGTCGCAAAATGCCTTGAACATTTCCTTCTTACTTTCAAATGGGATTTCCCCACGCTGATGTCCTGTCATCCCTTGATAGGCTTTAACGACAAACTGGAATGATGCTGGCGTCTCGGATACCCACTTCTCACTGTTCCTCTTTGGCTGGACTGCATAGAATGAGGCATCCACCTCCACAACGGGAAAATGTGCACCGTACTCTTTGAGTTTATCACGCTGGGACACACCGCCATGATACAAACTATCATGATCACCCCAACCGGTCACACCAACATAAATCATCTGCATCATCACTCCTTTGGGACAGGCCCCAATTACTGGACTTCTTCTTTATTATTTTTTACCCTTTTTGAGCCATATCTAATCTTTGGTATAAGGGTGTGAATATCAAAACAAAAAGCCTGCCAGTCAGACCCGGCAGGCTTTTGTATGAATGGTTATCCTAAATCGCCTTACAGGCAGGCCAGTCGGTTATTATCCGATGGAGCCTTCCATTTCGAACTTGATCAGACGGTTCATTTCAACCGCATATTCCATTGGAAGTTCTTTTGTAAATGGTTCGATGAAGCCCATTACGATCATTTCCGTTGCTTCTTGCTCAGAAATTCCGCGGCTCATCAAGTAGAACAATTGTTCTTCAGATACTTTGGAAACCTTCGCTTCGTGTTCAAGGGAAATGTTATCATTCAAGATTTCATTGTAAGGGATCGTATCAGATGTAGACTGATTATCCATGATTAATGTATCACATTCAATGTTGGAACGAGCTCCATCCGCTTTACGTCCGAAATGAACGATACCACGGTATGTTACTTTACCGCCCTGTTTAGAAATTGATTTAGATACGATAGTTGAAGATGTATTTGGAGCTAGGTGAATCATTTTTGCTCCAGCATCTTGGTGTTGGCCTTTGCCGGCAATGGCAATCGATAATGTCATACCACGAGCACCTTCACCTTTTAAGATGACAGCAGGATATTTCATTGTCAATTTGGAACCGATGTTACCATCGATCCATTCCATTGTTGCGTTAGCGTCACAAACCGCACGTTTCGTAACCAGGTTAAACACGTTGTTTGCCCAGTTTTGGATCGTCGTGTAACGGCAGTAAGCATCTTTCTTAATGACGATTTCAACAACCGCACTATGAAGGGAGTTAGTTGTATAAACAGGAGCTGTACAACCTTCTACATAGTGAACGGATGCGCCTTCATCAACAACGATTAGCGTACGTTCGAATTGCCCCATGTTTTCAGAGTTGATCCGGAAATAAGCTTGAAGCGGAGTATCCACTTTAACGCCTTTTGGTACATAGATGAAAGATCCGCCTGACCAAACTGCCGAGTTCAATGCAGAGAATTTATTGTCAGTGGGCGGGATCGTTTTTCCAAAGTGCTCACGGAAGATATCCTCATTTTCACGAAGTGCCGAGTCCGTATCTTTAAATACGATACCCAAATCTTCCAATTCTTCTTTCATGCTATGGTAAACCACTTCTGATTCGTATTGAGCCGATACGCCGGCAAGATATTTTTGTTCGGCTTCAGGAATTCCCAATTTATCAAAAGTCTGTTTGATTTCATCAGGAACTTCATCCCAAGATTTCTCTGATTTCTCTGATGGCTTAACATAGTATGTGATTTCATCAAAATTCAGGCTCTGCATGTCGCCGCCCCATTGAGGCATTGGCATGTTGTAAAAATGCTCCAATGATTTCAAACGGAAATCAAGCATCCATTGCGGTTCATCCTTCATTCGAGAAATTTCTTCCACGATTTCTTTTGTCAGACCACGCTTTGAACGGAAGATGGAAACATCTTTATCCGCAAAGCCATATTTATAATCGCCGATTTCAGGCATTTTCTTTGCCATAGCTCGTATTCCTCCATTTCAAATGGCTGAATTACAACAGCTCATTTTAATTTAATTATTCCTTCAATCCCTTTTCCATGGCTTTCCAAGCTAAGGTAGCACACTTGATTCGGGCTGGGAATTTAGAAACGCCTTGAAGGGCTTCAATATCCCCAAGGTCCATCTCATCGTCGTAATCTTTTCCCTGAATCATTAAGGAAAAAGTTTCGGATAACGCTAGGGCAGTATCCACGTCTTTGCCCTTAATGGCTTGAGTCATCATGGAAGCTGAACTCATGGATATCGAACAACCATCACCATCGAATTTAACATCGCTGACCTTGCCATCTTCAATCTTCATCGTTAAACGAATTCGATCGCCGCAAGTTGGATTATTCATATCGATTGTCATGCTGCCATCCTCTAGCATGCCCTTATTACGCGGTTTCTTGTAGTGATCCATAATGACTTGTCGGTAAAGTGTATCTAGGTTATCAAAAGACATTACTGAAATACTCCTTCGTTTTAACAAGCCCGGATACGAGCTTATCAATATCTTCTTCCGTGTTATATAGATAGAAACTTGCTCTTGCCGTCGATGATACGTCAAGCCATTTCATTAATGGCTGTGCGCAATGATGACCGGCACGGACAGCAATTCCATCTGCATCAAGAACGGTAGCGACATCATGTGGATGTACGTCATTAATATTAAAGGTTATTACACCCGCACGCTTTTCTGCATCTTTAGGACCGAATATGGTCAGCCCTTCGACTGCTGACATTTTTTCCATTGCATAAGCGGCGAGCTTATGTTCATGCCGTTCAATATTATCCAAGCCGATTTCTTCCAAGAAATCAATTGCAGCACCAAGGCCGATGGCGCCGGCAATGATTGGGGTACCGCCTTCGAATTTCCACGGGAGTTCTTTCCATGTAGACTCTTGCAAACCTACAAAATCGATCATCTCTCCGCCGAATTCAATCGGCTCCATTTTTTCCAGAAGTTCTTTTTTGCCATATAATACGCCGATACCTGTTGGACCGACCATTTTATGTCCTGAGAAGGCAAAGAAATCACAATCCAGATCACGGACATCCACTTTTAGGTGCGGCGTGCTTTGTGCCCCGTCGACTACCATTACAGCACCGTGTTCATGGGCAATTTTCGCGATTTCCTTCACAGGATTGATAACACCAAGCACATTCGAAACCTGCATGATGGAAACGATTTTCGTTGCGTCCGTAATTGTTGCCCTAACATCATCAAGGGAAATCGTGCAATCCTCTTGAAGCGGAATATACTTCAGTACAGCGCCTTTTTCTTTGGCAAGCTGCTGCCACGGAATTATATTACTGTGATGCTCCATGTAGGAGATGACGATTTCGTCACCCTCTTTAATATTTGCACCACCGTAACTTCTTGCTACAGTATTTAAAGAAGTCGTTGTGCCTCTTGTAAAGATGATTTCTTCTGTAGAAGAAGCATTAATGAATTTACGTACCTTTTCACGTGCACCTTCATACGCATCCGTAGCCTTTGTTCCAAGTGTATGCACCCCGCGGTGAACATTCGAGTTGTATCCGCGGTAATATTGCTCAATCGCTTCAATCACTGCAGCCGGTTTTTGAGAGGTTGCAGCACTATCTAAATAAACTAATGGCTGACCATTGACTTCTTGATCTAATATCGGAAAAAGCTTACGAATTTCGTATGGGTTCATTACTGTACTTTCCTTTCAATGACCGCTACTAATTGTTTTTTAACTCCCTCAATTGGAAGCTGGTTAACAACAGGGGCCAAGAATCCGTGAATGACAAGTCTTTCTGCTTCTTTCTTAGTAATACCACGGCTCATTAAATAATACAGTTGAAGCGGGTCGACACGACCGACGGAAGCAGCATGGCCAGCCGTTACATCATCTTCATCAATCAAGAGGATTGGATTGGCGTCCCCGCGTGCTTTTTCACTTAACATCAATACGCGTGATTCTTGTTCGGCATTTGACTTTGTAGCGCCATGCTCTATTTTCCCAATTCCATTAAAAATGGAGGATGCGGATTCTTTCATAACACCGTGCTTAAGGATATAGCCCTCAGAGCGTTTGCCATAATGAATGATCGCTGTCGTAAAGTTCTGTTTTTGTTCCCCGCGTCCGACTACAACGGATTTAGTATCACCGTGAGAGCCATCGCCCATGAGATATGTTGTATTATCTGAAATCGTATTTCCATCGTTCATCAGGCCAAGTGCCCACTCAATACGAGCGTCACGCCCTGCCACTCCACGGCGGTTAACGTATGTCGTGAAGCCTTTAGAAAGGGTATCGACCGCTCCGTACTCCACTTTGGCATTCGCATTTGCAAATACTTCCGTTACGATGTTGGCAACACCTTCGTTAGACTCAACGCTTGAGAAGTAGTTCTCTACATATGTGACAGAGCTATTATCTTCCGCTACGATCAAGACATGGTTGAAAAGTGTAGTATCTGGATTATCCAATAGGAATACCGATTGGATTGGCTCTTTGATTTCTACATTTTTCGGAACATAAAGGAATGCTCCTCCATTAACTAATGCAGCATGAAGTGCCGTTAAACGATGTTCATCTATCTTAACGCCGTCTTTCATGAAATATTTTTGCACGAGCTCAGCATGGTCACGAGCCGCTGTTAAAATATCCGTAAAAATGACGCCTTGTTCTTTCACATTTGCTGACAGATTGATATGTGCCGGCGTATTATTGCGTTGAATGTATAAGTTTTCATTTTCTTCAATGATGGATTTAATTTCTTCCGGAAGCTCCTCTAAAGAGGCAAAAGCTTCACTATCAACCGTATGGGTCTGGAAAGAAGTGAAATTCCATTTATCGATTTTCGTTTTATCCGGCTTTGGCATCGGGAGCTTTTCTAATTCAGAAAACGCTTGAATCCGAAGCTCGGATAACCAAGCTGGATCATTATTTTTAGTTGAATAGGAGCTTATATCCTCTTGTTCAAACGGTAATTTCGTTTCTGTAGTCATTGCAAATCCTCCTACTTACGCTTCTTCGCCAACAGTTTCGTCTTCAATGCCCAATTCTTGTTTAATCCAGTCATAACCTTCCGCTTCCAAGCGGGCAGCAAGTTCAGGACCGCCTGATTTAACGACACGTCCTTGCATCATAACATGTACAAAATCAGGAGTGATGTAATTTAATAGACGTTGGTAGTGAGTGATGATCAAGCATCCAAAGTCTTCTCCGCGCATTTCGTTGATTCCTTTTGAAACGACTTTAAGTGCATCGATATCTAGACCTGAATCAATCTCATCCAAGATTGCAATTTTAGGTTGGATCATCATTAATTGAAGAATCTCGTTACGTTTTTTCTCTCCGCCAGAGAATCCTTCATTCAAATAGCGTTGCGCCATATCTTCATCCATTTCAAGGAACTCCATTTTTTGGTCCATTTGACGGATGAATTTCATCAATGAAATCTCATCGCCTTCTTCACGGCGTGCATTAATGGAAGAACGCAAGAAGTCAGCATTTGTAACACCGCTGATTTCACTTGGATATTGCATAGCTAGGAATAGACCGACACGAGCGCGCTCGTCTACTTCCATTTCCAATACATCTTCGCCATCGAATGTGATGCTTCCGCTAGTCACCTCATATTTAGGGTGACCCATGATTGCTGATGATAAAGTGGATTTACCAGTTCCATTTGGTCCCATGATCGCATGGATTTCTCCACCTTTGACTTCAAGGTTTACCCCTTTTAAAATCTCTTTACCTTCAATTGATACGTGAAGATCTTTAACCGTTAATGTAGAAGCTGACATAATAATACCTCCGTGAACTAATTCCAATTTTATTACCAGAAAGTAAGGATTACTTTCTTTACTGTAATTTACGTAAAAGCATTCTCACTTTATTCTCATTCCAATTTTATAACAAATCCAATTTGGAATCAACTAAATAGATAAGGGTTTCCACTTCTGTCATGTTAAAAACCCGTCCTATTCTTACAATACTAACAGATATAGCCTGTTTCCTGCATATTCATACTTATTTTAGCTTTTGTTAAAATTATCTTATTATTCAGCAAATCTCCATCCTTATTAATATAATATATGTTCAAAGAATTCGATTGCAAGGTATGAACGTTCCGCTTTAAAAAGAAAAAAAAACGGACTGTCAGGCATTATGTAAGTTTATCCAATAAGGCACCCCTTATTTATGGACCACTTTCCATTTTACCTCTACAGACCGATCTTTTAAAGAACTCTTTTATATGCTTATCCGTGAATTTTGCGTTGTAGGTCCTGGACCATTTTATTGCACTTTACATGTTCCCTATCCCGTTCTTTCTCGACCTCGATACGGAGGTCTAAGTTTCTACTGTACTCACTGTAGCCAATCCCATGTGAAGACTGCATCGCCTTTTCCATTTCGCTTGTTACATTTAAATCTAGAGTATTGATAGTGAACCATCCTTTCAAATTTGTGTATCATTTTAATGCCTTCATATCTCTATACCCTTCACTTTCATGATTAAACATGAAATGAATTAAATTAGGCCGCAGACTGTAAACAAACTGGATGATCAATGAGTTTATCTACAGTTTTTTAGTTTTTAGGTTTTCAAAATTTGAACGTTACTTTCCACTTCAGGCACTCGCTTTCCGCGGGCGGTCCGGAAGCCTCCTCGGCGCTTTTGCGCCTGCGGGGTCTCCCTTGACTCGCTTTTCCCGCAGGAGTCTCGTACCTTCCGTTCCAATCCACTAAGACTAAACAATCAGATAGAATCACTTTCACCTACAGTCTTTATTCGTTCCATGCCGGTTAAGGTTTCCATGATAAAGTGCCTCACTTTTCTAAGTTCGGAAAAAATTTTGAGCGACGCATTATGTAAAAGCTGAACGAACAAAACAGTTTGCCTATTCATTTATGCGGCGACAGACCGTAACGGATTTGTGTTGAGGACGATAGTAACACCCGGAAATACTCATGATAGTCGTTTCTTAAGAGCATCTGGTTGAACAAGTGATTAAGAAAGTTGGAAAACCTGAAGCTGGTTGACGCAGATGCAACTAACAAAACACCAGCTTTACTCTGTACACGTCCTCGAACAAAAGAAAGATTCTTCCGCAACCATGGCTATTTGTAATATGAGCGTTTTGGTTGTTATCTCTGCCCATCGGCACTCAACAACAAATAAAGAGGGCTATCGTGAGTACAAATCGCTTTAACTGCTTCAAATCCAATAAAAAATCAAAAGGTTCCGGAATGAGAACATTCCGGAACCTTTTTGTTTACAAACTGCGGCCTTAATTAAATCAGGCCGCCATTCTTGAATTATTTATCCGCCGGTACAACTGCACCTTTGTATTCCTTTAGAATAAAATCTTGAATTTCTTTAGAATGTAATACTTCTACTAGCGTTTTGATTTCTTCTTTATTTTCATCACCTTTGTTAACAGCAATAACGTTAACATATGGTGATTCAGAGTCTTCAATCGCAATTGAATCTTTAAGCGGATTCAATCCAGCGTCAATCGCATAGTTGGAGTTGATCAGGACGGCATCGCCTTCGCCGCTCTCATATATTTTAGGAAGCAGGGCCGCTTCATAATCAGCATCGAATTTAAGGTTTTTCTTATTTTCAACGATGTCTTTCGTTGTAGCTGTCGTTTTATCGATGCCTTCTTTTAATGTAATCAGGCCATTTTTTTCTAATAGAGATAACGCACGTCCGTGGTCAGCAACAGAGCTGCTCATAATAATTGTTGCGCCTTCCGGAAGTTTATCAATGCTTTTATATTTTTGTGAATATAGAGCAATCGGCTCGATATGAATTCCGCCAGCATTGACGAAGTCATATCCATTTTCTTTAATTTGCCCTTCTAAATAAGGAATGTGTTGGAAGTAGTTAGCATCCAATTCCTTATCATTCAACGCCTTATTCGGTAAAACATAGTCCTGGAATGTTTCGATTTCCAATTCGATTCCTTTTTCTTTAAGAAGCGGCTTAGCTTCCTCAAGGATTTCAGCATGCGGAACATTGGATGCCCCTACAACTAATTTCTTCGATTCTTTTTCTGTATCACTGCCGCTTTTATCCTTTTCACTTCCACAAGCAGCCAAAGCGATAGATAACACTAAAATTAATGCAAATCCTAAAAACTTTTTCATCCTATTCATCTCCTTTTATCTTTTGTCCAATTTAGATGTAATCACATCTCCAATAATTTGAATTATGAAGACGATAATTAGAATAACGATCGTCGCTACAAGCGTAACGTCATTTTGATTTCTTTGATAGCCGTCCAAATAGGCTAAATTACCAAGTCCGCCTGCACCGATGACCCCGGCCATTGCGGTATATCCAACCAATGCAATCGATGTTACCGTAATTCCGGAAATAAGGGCAGGCATAGACTCTGGAAGAAGGACCTTCCAAATGATCGTACTCGTTTTTGCCCCCATAGATTTAGCGGCTTCAATTACACCTTTATCGATTTCACGCAGGCCGATTTCAACCATACGCGCATAAAATGGGGCCGCACCGATAATAAGTGCCGGCAATGCAGCGTTCTCTCCGATCATTGAACCGACAAGTGCCTTAGTGAAAGGAATGAGCAGCACGATCAAAATAAGAAATGGAATGGAACGGAATATATTAACGATAGCACTCATGACCCCGTTGATTACCCGGTTTTCCCACATATTACCCTTCCCTGTCAGGAACAGGATCAATCCTAATATTATGCCTATAAAAAAGGTTGCCACTACAGAGACGCTTGTCATGTAGAGCGTTTCTTTCGTTGCTTCAATAATGTCTTCCCAATCAATATTCGGCAATAATTCTTCAAGCATGAGTAATCACCTCCACGCCTACCTGCTGTGCTTTAATGAATTCGATTGCGCGGAGCATTTCATCCTCTGTGCCATCAAGATGGATAAACAATGTTCCATATGAACCGCTTCTTGTTTGGGATATCTTACCTTGAACGATATTGACATCCAACTCGAAGTTTCGTACAAGCTTGGTGATCAACGGGCTTTCTGCATGATCACCTACAAAGGTCAATTGAATCACTTTGCCTGCAGGATAACGTTCGAGCAAATGGTCCATCGTTTCTTTCGTTTCTTCTGGTTCCGTTACCTGCTGCACGAAACGCTTCGTCATTTGTTCTTTAGGATTCTTGAAAACATCCAGGACAGGACCCTGTTCAACAACTTGCCCGTTTTCCATCACGGCGACGCGATGACAGATTTTACGTATTACATGCATTTCATGTGTTATCAAGACGATCGTCAATCCTAGGCGCTGATTGATGTCAACAAGCAATTCGAGTATGGAGTCGGTAGTCTGCGGATCCAAGGCAGATGTCGCTTCATCACACAGCAGCACTTTAGGGTTATTTGCCAGAGCCCTGGCTATTCCCACCCTTTGCTTTTGCCCTCCGCTTAATTGTGAAGGATAGGCCTTTTCCCTGCCTTCCAGTCCGACTAACTTGATCAATTCGTTCACACGCTTGGTCCGTTCAGTTTTAGAAACTCCTGCAATTTCCAATGGGAAAGAAATATTTTCCTGAACGGTCCTTGACCATAATAGATTGAAATGTTGGAAAATCATGCTGATTTCTTGACGGGCCTTACGGAGCTGAGCCCCTTTAATTTTTGAAATTTCCTTCTCAGCCACCACAACGGATCCCTCTGTAGGAGTTTCCAATCCATTGAGCATTCTTATCAAAGTACTTTTCCCCGCTCCACTGTATCCGATGATACCGAAAATCTCACCTTTATTTATTTCAACATTCACATTATTTACAGCCTTGATCGTCTCACTGTTTCCTTTTCCTGTTCGGAACAGCTTACTGACTTTCGTCAATGTAATCATTAATCCTCACCTCTTTTATCCAATAAAACCTATGAACTTAGTTGATTTCTCTACATTATTAGTCTGTTTCTCATATCATGCACATGTTTTCCTCATTAAAACAGAAAAAACCTTTCTGCATGAGCAGAAAGGCAGGTGAAGAAACAGGCCTTTCTCTCATCTTCCAAAGTAATTAAACTTTGTGTGAATTGGCACCTTTCCAAGGAAATCTCCTTGTCGGTTGCCGGGTTTCATCGGGCACATCCCTCCACCTCTCTTGATAAGAGCTAATATATAGAATATTTGTACATCATTAAGTTCTTTAGTATGGAGAAATTTTATCATAGATAAAAAAGGAGCGCAATGTATATTATTTCTAGTTCAAGAATGACAGGAACTTTGGTTAAAGCGTTTTGGAAGTCAAGGAAACGATATTCGTCGCTTTTTCAATTGCCTGCTCCAAATCTTCTATTAAGTCGTCTACATTTTCAATCCCGATGGATAAACGGACTTGATCGGCGCGCACACCCGCTTTCGCAAGACCCGCCTCATTCAATTGTTGATGGGTCGTACTGGCTGGGTGGATGATCAAGCTCTTCGCATCCCCTACATTCGCCACATGGGACCATAATTCCACCGAATTGATAAGTTTTGCCCCAGCTTCGCGATTACCTTGTATTCCAAAAGTCACGACAGATCCGGCTCCCTTAGGTAAATATTTATCCGCAAGGGCTTTATCGGGATGATCCTCATCACCAGGATGCGAAACCCAAGTCACGGCAGGATGGTTTTTTAAATATTTAATGACAGACTTGGTGTTTGATAGATGCTCTTTCATCCTTACATGTAGCGTTTCAAGTCCAAGCGTAAACTGGAATGCACTTTGGGCACTTAGCGCAGGGCCTAAGTCTCGAAGTAACTGAACTCGGGCTTTCGTTATGAATGCGGCAGGTCCTACTGCCTCGGCGTATACAAGACCGTCGTAGCTTGGGTCAGGCTCCGTGAAGCCAGGATAGTTTGGCGAGTTCCAATCGAACTTCCCTCCATCCACGATGACACCGCCTAGTGTCGTTCCATTTCCCAGAAGCCATTTTGTAGCGGAATGGATGACGATGTCCGCGCCAAAATCAATTGGTCTGCAAAGATATGGTGTTGCAAAGGTATTATCAATGATTAAAGGTATGCCGGCTTCATGGGCGATTTTCGCTACCGCTTCAATGTCAAGCACCCTCAAACTTGGATTACCGATCGTTTCGGCAAAAATGGCTTTAGTTCTTGGCGTAATCGCCCTTTTGAAATTTTCAGGGTCATCGGGAGAAACGAACTTCACTTTGATCCCATACTTGGGAAGAGTATTTTCAAAAAGGTTATACGTACCGCCATATAATGTAGAGGCTGAAACAATCTCGTCACCTGCAGCGGCAATGTTCAGGATTGAAAGTGAGATGGCAGCCATTCCGCTTGCTGTTGCCAACCCGCCGATACCGCCTTCCAATAAGGCCATTCTTTCCTCAAAAACGCTGACCGTGGGATTATGAAGCCGTGTATATATATAGCCATTCTCCTTTAGGCCAAATAAATTCGCTGCATGGTCGGTGTCTTTGAACAAGTATGCATTGCTTTGGTAGATAGGAACTGCACGTGCACCTGTTTCATCAGCTTGCAGACCGCCATGAACACTCAATGTTTCGAAACGCAACTTTTTCCCTGACATATGATTTCACCTTTTTCTATGGATTTAGTTGGAATTATATGATATCTGGCCTTTTATAAACAAAAAAACCACTTCAACAAGAAGAGGTCTCAAGAACACACCTCATCTACCAGAGCCAACACTCTGCTGGAATTAGCACCGTATATAAAATTTATACCGGTTGCCGGGCTTCGTCGGGCCAGTCCCTCCGCCACTCTTGATAAGAACTATTAAATTCTGCCATTACTTAATTCAAAATATAGCATTTTAGAATAAATCAGTCAATAAATTGTTAGAATATTCTTTGTTTAATTCCGATCTCGCATTCAAATGTCCGCAACAAAGAAACCAACCACGGTTCTGATTGGTTTCTTAGCTGATTTCCTTAAGCAATCCGTACAAATAAGGAACGGATTGAAAGGCATATATTTTTTTGTGCAGCTTTCCTTTTTTGAAAAGCAATAAACAAGGCACACTTTCGATTTCATATGATTCGGCAATTGCATGGACATAGTTCATATTCATTTTACCTGCCTTCAATTCCGGAAACAGCTCCAAGGATATCGTCAACATCTTGGATGCAACCTGACAAGTGCCGCATAAAGGCGTATATAAATATAAGCAAAAGGTTTCCCCATTTTCAACAGCAAGCTTACACTCTTCTTCTTTCCATTCCTGCATCAATTAGTCGTTCACCCTTTGACTTAAAAATTTCATTTTCACATTCATATTGGCAGATAGTAGCACAGTTGCGATATGATGTTCGGGTGAGCTTTCCACTTCTTTGTACATTTTATTAATATACAGGTGGTTCGCTTCCGGCATTTCCCTTCGGAACTGCTTCCGCAGCTTTTCTCCTGATTCATCTGCGTCAAAAAGGAGATAAACATCACGATCCATCAATTCATCCACTAATTCATCCAGCTTAGTTAATGATATGGTCCCATTCGTACATCTTATTTCCACATCTTCATTTAAAACGGAGGCAACTTTTCTTCTATCGGAACTGCCTTCTACAATGATCACTTTATCGAATTCGCCCCACTCCATGTCATCACTCCATCTCACGAATTATGTGCGCAACTGACACTGTACAAAATGAAAAAGAGAGCAGGCCTTTTCAGTCCCCCCTCTCCTTCTAATTTAACCGTTGATTAAACTCTCATACTCTTCAGCGCTCATCAAGTTTTCAATATCACTGCTATTAGATGGTTCAAGCACGACCATCCATGCCTTTTCATAAGGAGACTCATTTACATATTCAGGGTTGTCACTTAAATCTTCGTTTACTTCAACAACCTTGCCACTGATAGGTGCATAAAGCTCAGAAACGGTCTTAACGGATTCAACACTTCCAAATGGTTCGTTCGCTTTCAATTCATCGCCTATTTCCGGAAGCTCAACGAATACGATGTCCCCAAGCTCGGACTGTGCGAAAGCTGTAATCCCAATGCGCACTGTTCCATCTTCCGTTTTGACCCATTCATGTTCTTTAGTGTAACGAAGTTCTTTTGGTGTTGTTGTCATTATTAACCCTCCATATGTACATCTTATTTTATCTATTACATTATAAGGTAGATTGTTTGTTTAAGTAAGGAATTAACCAAATATTTTGTGAAATTTTAGTTCCAAACCTGTTCGAATTGCTCTTCTTTGAAACCTACCGTCACTTTGGTGCCATCTGTAACAATCGGCCTTTTCAGAAGCATGCCATCCGTGGACAATATATCAAGCATTTCTGCTTCAGAAGCTTCTTTCAGCTTATCCTTTAAGCCCAGCTCCCGATATTTTTGACCGCTAGTATTGAAAAACTTCTTCAATTCCAAATTGCTGATTTTATATAGTTGTTCAATTTCTGTTCGCGAAGGCGGATTTTCCGCTATATGGATCGCTTCATATTGCAGTTCATGATTATCCAGCCACTTCTTCGCGTTACGGCATGTGCCGCATTTTGGGTACCAATATAATGTTAAGCCCATCATTTCACCACCTATCAATAGAATACCCGTTTTCAGCAAGCAATACAACGAAATATCTTTTGAATTTCCAATGCGATTTCATCAAAGTAAATAAAAGGGAATGCCTTAACAGGCATTCCCTTTACAGATTCTGATTCATTGCTTACAGAGCATATTTTTCCGCTTCGATTACCTTGACGGAAGCTTCACGTTTTTTCGCAATGACATTGATCGGATTGTGTCTTGTCAGCTTGCGGAGCGACGAAAGCATGATGCGAAGAGTATCGCCTGATTCCACCGCAATTAACGTTTCTTTTGCATGCTGTTCTATTTCATTGAAAGCTTCCTGAACGAAGATTTCAGTGTAAAGCACTTTTTGTTTGTTCTTCTCCAGGCCTGTAGATGCAATGGCTTTCTCCGTACGCAATACCACGGATTCAGCTGCATAGGCAAGGGATGCGATATCAGCAATATTAGAGAGGATTTCTTGTTCTTGATCAAGAGTTTTGCCGTATTTCTGTGCCGCTAGGCCAGCTGCCAAAATACCGATTTTCTTAGCGTTCCTAACAAGCATTTTTTCTTGTGCCAGTGGCTCATCGCCAGGTTCTTCCGGCATCATCATCATTAATTCCTCTTGCAGGCCTTGAGCTTTTTGAAGAAGCGGCAATTCCCCTTTAAGTGCTTTCTTCAGGAAAGTTCCCGGGACAAGCAATCGGTTGATTTCATTTGTACCTTCAAAGATCCGGTTAATACGTGAATCGCGATATGCTTTTTCAATTTCATACTCCTGCATGAAACCATAGCCGCCATGAAGCTGTACGCCTTCGTCCGTAACATAATCCAATACTTCAGAAGCGAAGAATTTATTCAATGAACACTCAATGGCATATTCAGCAACTGCAGCCGCCATTGATTTTCCATCTTTCACTTGCTCATCCGTCAATTTGCTTTGTCTTTGATCATAAAGGCCAACGGTGCGATATACAGAGCTTTCTGCTGCATAAATTTTAGCTGCCATTGTTGCAAGTTTTTCTTTCGTCAAGTTAAAATCGGAAATTTTCGTTTTGAACTGTTGACGTTGATTCGTATAAGCAGCTGTAATCTCAAGGGCACGTTTAGATCCGCCGACCGCACCGACGCCTAATTTATAGCGGCCGATATTCAGGATATTGAAAGCGATGACATGCCCTTTTCCGGCTACACCCAAAAGGTTTTCGACTGGTACATGTACGTCTTCAAGTATTAATGTACGTGTGGATGAGCTTTTGATCCCCATTTTCTTCTCTTCAGCACCAGTTGATACGCCTTTATAATCACGCTCAACAATGAAAGCGGAGAATTGTTCGCCGTCGATTTTGCCGTATACACAGAAGACATCTGCAAAACCTGCATTTGTAATCCATTGTTTTTCACCATTTAAAATATAGTGTGTTCCTTCTGGATTCAATTTCGCCGTCGTTTTTGCTCCCAAGGCATCTGAACCTGAGCTTGGTTCCGTTAAGGCATATGCAGCAATCTTCTCACCCGTTGCCAGTAAAGGGAGGTATTTTTTCTTTTGTTCTTCATTCCCGAATAATACGATCGGCAATGACCCGATACCTACATGTGCACCATGTGTAATTCCGAACCCGCCTGCAAGCGCCATTTTTTCCGTAATCAATGCCGAACTGATTTTATCAAGACCCAATCCGCTGTATTCCTCGGGAACATCAGCACCAAGTAAACCGATTTCTCCTGCATGCTTCAGTAATTTAACGGAACGGTCAAATTCATGGTTTTCTAAATGTTCAACCTGCGGCAGAATTTCATTCACTACGAAATCCTCGGCAGTTTTGGCGATCATTTTATGCTCATCAGAATAATCTTCCGGTGTAAACACTTGATCATACGTAATATCTTCCACTAAAAAGGCTCCGCCTTTAATGAGGCTACCTGTAGTTTGATTTGACATGTCATTTCCTCCTAAGTATTTAAGATGGTAAACCCGCCGGAAGCATGACAGCTTCCGGGAGGCGTGGGATTACGCCAATAATTCAAATACTCCAGCAGCACCCATTCCGCCGCCGATGCACATTGTCACGACTCCGAACTGTTGGTTTCTGCGCTTCATTTCATGAAGCAGGCTTAATGTCAATTTTGCTCCCGAACATCCCAGTGGATGGCCTAAGGCGATGGCTCCGCCATTTACATTGACAATCTCTTCATTCAATCCGAGCTCACGGATAATTTGAATGGATTGGGAAGCAAAGGCTTCATTCAATTCAAATAAACCAATATCCGATAACTCAAGACCCGCTAGCTTCAAAGCTTTAGGAATGGCTGCAATTGGTCCGATGCCCATAATTTCAGGCGGTACTCCTGCTACAGCAAAGGAACGGAACTTACCCATCGGTTTCATCCCAAATGAAGAGGCCTTTTCCCTATCCATGACCATGACCGCGGCTGCACCATCACTCGTTTGTGATGAATTCCCAGCTGTTACGGATCCTGTAACAGAGAATGCAGGTCTTAGTTTTTTTAGCACTTCAGCGGTCGTGCCTGGACGAACACCCTCATCCTGTGTAAAAGCAAATGATTTTTCCTTTAATTTAAGATCTGGTCCCACTGAACGGAGGGTCACTTCAACCGGTACGATCTCATCGGAAAACTTTCCTTCTGCAATGGCCTTAGCCGCCTTTTGATGACTTCTAACAGAAAATGCATCTTGATCTTCACGGGAAATGCCGTATTTTTTTGCAACGGCTTCAGCAGTGTGACCCATGCCCATATAATATTCCGGTGCCGTTTCCGCAAGTCTCGCGTTCGGACGTGTTACATGGCCCATCATTGGCAAAAGGCTCATGGATTCCGCTCCGCCTGCAATGACTGTATCACTTTGGCCGAGCATGATTCTTTCCGCTCCATAAGCGATACTTTGCAGCCCGCTTGAACAGTAACGATTAATCGTTATGGCCGGTACTGTATAAGGCAATCCTGCCAATGCTCCAATGTTACGCGCCATGTTCAATCCTTGCTCCGCTTCAGGCATTGCACAACCGATAATCAGGTCATCTATGGTGCCTTCATATTTACCTGCCCGCTTTAACGTTTCCTTTACAACAAGAGCCCCTAAATCATCAGGACGTACACTAGCAAGAGAACCTTTTTTCGCTCTTCCTACCGGAGTCCTTGCTCCAGCTACTATTACCGCTTCTTTCATGAGGATCCCCCTTACTCATTTTTAAGCTATCGATCTATTAATCTTCGTTTTTTGCCATATCTTCATCTATTCATTAATTACGGAGCGGTTTACCTTTAACAAGCATGTGCTGCATCCTTGCCTGGGATTTCGGAGTCGAAATCAGTTTTAGGAATGCCTGTTTTTCTAGGTTCAAGATATACTGTTCATCTACTTCCGTGCCAAATGGGAGTTTTCCTCCTGCCAGGACGTATGCAAGCTCTTTGGCTATGACAAGGTCATGATCTGATAAGAATCCTGAAAGGCGCATGGATTCCGCCCCTAATAGAAGTGTGGCATAGCCAGTTTCACCTACGACAGGGATCTTTGTGCGGGCTGGAGCGGTATAACCTTGTTCATGCATGGAAAGTACCGCCTGTTTCGCATCATATAGCTGATGATCCGCATTCACGCTTATTCCATCAGCTGAATTAAGGAAATTATTCTCTCTCGCTTCCTCGGCTGAGGTCGAAACTTTTGCCATGGCGACCATTTCAAATACTTGGTTAACCACTTTCTGTAAGTCGAAGTCAACGCCCTTCGGCATATTCTTCAACGTCTTCACATAAAGTTCTTTAGTCCCGCCGCCGCCTGGGATTAAACCTACGCCAGCTTCCACTAATCCCATATACGTTTCAGTCGTTGCCTGGATGCGGGCTGCCGGAAGTGACACTTCAGCACCCCCGCCAAGTGTCATATTAAACGGGGCAACCACTACGGGAACTGCACTGTACTTAATTTTAAGCATCGCCTTTTGGAATTGGCTGATGACCATATCGAGTTCAAAAATATTGTCATCCTGCGCTTCCATCAACATCATTGCAATATTAGCGCCTACACAGAAATTCTTTCCTTGGTTTCCGATGACCAGGCCTTTAAAATTCGCTTCCGCTTCGTCGACCGCCGCATTGATCATTTGTATGATATCCAGACCGATTGCATTATTCGGTGAAGTGAATTCAAGGAGAGCCACTCCATCGCCGATATCCATCAAGCTTGCACCACTGTTTTTCTTGATTACGCCTTTTTGCTTCTTGATCGCTTTAAGATTGATCACTTTAGGATTTTCGACAAGTTCTTTATATTCACCATCATCATAATAGTGAACAATGCCATTTTCTTCTTTATAGAAAGAAGTGATTCCTTTAGCGAGCATATCCTTCACCCATTGCGGAACGGTGATGCCTTCCGCTTCCATTCGGGCTACCGATTTTTCTATCCCTATCGCATCCCAGGTTTCAAAGGGACCTGTGGACCATCCGAAGCCCCATTTCATCGCTTGATCGATCGCCACGATGTCATCCGCGATGTCCCCAAGCAGCTGGGCAGAATACACAAGCGCCGGATTCAGAACATTCCAAAGTAATTGGCCGGCACGGTCTTCGCTATAAACAAGCGCTTTCATTTTATTTTCCAAGCCCTTGGCCTGTTTAGCCATTTCGATGGAAGGCGTTTTTAATCTTTTTCGTGCATCATATTCAAGGGTTTCGGGATTCAGTTCAAGGATTTCCTTGCCTTTTTTCAAGAAAAAACCTTGGCCTGACTTGCTTCCAAGCCACCCATTCTTAAGCATTTCATTCATGAAATCAGGTATTTTGAAAACTTCTTTTTCTTCTCCATCCACCTGGTCATATACGTTTCTGGCAACATGTGCAAAGGTATCCAATCCAACTACATCAAGTGTCCGGAAAGTAGCGCTAGTTGCCCTTCCAATCAACGGACCTGTAACCGAATCGACCTCACCAACACTGTATCCGCCTTTTTGCATTTCCCGCAAAGTGACCAATAAACCATAAGTTCCAATGCGGTTTGCGATGAAGTTAGGGGTATCCTTTGCTTCGACGACACCTTTTCCCAGTACATCTTCGCCGAATCGTTTCATGAATTCGAGCACTTCTGGTGAAGTTGCTTTAGTAGGGATGATTTCCAACAATTTAAGATAACGCGGCGGATTGAAGAAGTGGGTTCCCAGGAAGTGCTTTTGAAAGTCCTCCGAACGGCCTTCTGCCATCGCTTCGATTGAGATTCCGGATGTATTCGATGAAACGATGCTTCCCGGTTTACGATGCTGATCAACCTGGGCAAACACACTTTGCTTAACCTCAAGCTTCTCAACGACCACTTCGATGATCCAATCGACATCCTTTAAACGACTTATATCATCTTCCAGGTTTCCCGCCTCGATCAACGCAATGTTTCCCTTAGCCGAAAGCGGAGCTGGTTTCTGTTTTAAAAGTTTCGTAATCGCAGTTTGGCTGATGCGGTTACGCACTTGTTTATTATCTAATGTAAGTCCCTTTTTCTTTTCATCCTCAGTGAGTTCACGAGGTACAATATCCAATAATAAAGTCGGAATGCCGATGTTAGCAAGGTGTGCAGCAATCCCTGATCCCATAACTCCTGACCCTAGAACAGCAGCCTTTCGTATTTGTCGAACCAAGTTTATATCCCCCTTACGCAATTTATTGAATGAATGCTCATTCATTTTTAATTTAAAAAAATTTTGAATATTTTTTCTTATTACTAATATAGAATATATTTGGAAATTCCGCAATGATTAAACAGGAAAAAAAATATTTTTTTCTCCGGGTTCTTTAGGTTATTTCTCCTCCGTTCAGTAAAAAATAACTGGGCAGGAGGTGACCTATATAATGAAGCGTAAAGATAATCCTTCTAAAGCAGCCGTAAGCGCAGCAAGCGTTAAAGGCAATGCCGGACCTGGCGCCGAACGTCAACATGGAATCAATAAAGTGAACAGCCAGAACAATCAGTTCAAAAGATAATCCTTCTTAATTTGAGCAGCCGTCCCTTCTCCGGGGCGGCTCTCGCTTCCTATTTCTTGAATAGGCCTTTTAAAACGAAAGCAATATTGGCAGGTCTCTCCGCAAGGCGGCGCATGAAATATCCATACCAATCCGTACCATATGGAACATACACCCTTACCTTATATCCTTCTTTAGCAAGTTCAAGCTGCTTTTCAGTGCGGATGCCATATAACATTTGAAATTCAAAACGATCCAGGGGAATTCCCTGATCTTTGACCAAGTCCCTCGTATAATCAATGATTTTATCATCATGTGTGGCAACGGCTGTGTAATGGCCATTTTGCATATGCTTCTTGATGATTTTCTTGAAATTCTCATCCACATCTTTTTTCTCGGGAAAGGCCACTTCCCTCGGTTCTTTATAAGCTCCTTTAACAAGTCTTAGATTCGGCTGGTATGCATCCAGTTCCTCAATATCCTTCTCAGTCCGATACAGATAAGCTTGGATGACAGTCCCCAATTCATTATATTCAGACTTAAGGTTTTTGAATACATCCAAAGTCGGCTGACAGCGAGGAAAATCTTCCATATCAAGCGTCACGAAAACACGATGGGCCTTTGCTTCATCTAAGATCCTCCGCATGTTATTCATTACGGCTCGTTCGGACACATCCAGACCCATTGAGGTCAGCTTCAGGGATAACTGTGAATCCAGTTCATTTGTGCCGATCATGCGGATCGCTTCGATGCACTCATCTGCCATCTTCCTTGCTTCTTGTTCATCTTCAATGAATTCACCTAAATAATCAATGGTGACAGCAAGCCCTTTCCGGTTAAGATCTACAATCACTTCACATGCCATATCCAAGGATTCCCCTGCCACGAAACGAGATGCCCCAAACCGCAGCCCGTATTTTTTCGCTGCCTTTGTCATGCCTTTATTCTTTGATAAAAAAAGGAATAGATTTTTCAAAACTCTTTCCATCTGCATTCCCCTCCAAATCATTTTGGAAAATAGATGCACAAGATTATTTTACCATTTAATTCATTTTTCAGATATTTAGAATCAAGAATAAAAAAAATTCATGAAGGGAAAATTAAGCTCGTTTAAAGAACACTTAAGGAGGTAGAATGATGGAACAGCAAAATTCGTTTAACAGCCTACAGCAGTCCACCGGCTTTATGAAACAGCCGCCGGAAATGGTTTCGGTGAAAGATAGCTTATACTTAACGGATATGCTTGCATGGAATCTTAATGCGGTTAAAAAAGCAAATTTTTTTGCCACTCAATGCAAGGACCCGCAAATCATTGATGCGTTAAATCGGTGCGGACTCATGCATCAACGCCATTACGATACCATTTTGAAACATTTGAACCCGGATCAAAACCAGGTTCAACAACAATACCAGTAAAGGAGGGTTCTTGATGCCCAATGAAAACAAAGTCCAAAACCCTGAATCTCCCGTGGCAAAGACACCGCAAATGAATGACAGGGATTTTATAAATGATATGCTCACAACTGAAAAGTACTTTTGTAACTCCCTTTCCGTTGCCCTGCATGAAATGAGTAACCAAGCATTATTCCAAGACATTTTCTCCGTTTCCAAAGAAAATCAGGAAATGCAGCGAGAGCTCTATAACCTTATGTTCGAAAAAGGCTGGTATAGTTTAGAAAAGGCGCAAGCAACCAGCTTAGGCCAATCGTATCAACAATTTTCCGGTTATAAAAATCAATTTCCATCTGGAACGAACATTCAATAAGCAAACATTCAGGGGGTGGATTCTGCTCCTTTTGTTTTTGTGCTACAAGTAAAGCCGGCCCATGGGGGGGCCGGCTTTATTTTTAGATATCCGTTGAAAACATATACTTCTTATAGTGATACCGAATGCTGAATATTAAGCCCATGGCCATCATGTTCCCCATTAGCGAGCTTCCTCCATAACTGACAAATGGAAGCGGAATCCCCGTAATCGGCAAAAGGCCTACAGTCATGCCGATATTTTGAAAAACGTGGAACGTCAACATGCTTATAACGCCAACACAGATATATGTATAGAAGTTATTTTTCGTGTCCATTCCCGTTTTTGTTATATGGTAAATCAATAGGAAAAACAAGGAAATAATGATACTTGACCCGATGAAGCCGAATTCTTCACCGATGATGCTGAAAATGAAATCCGAATGACTCTCAGGCAAATACACTTCCCTCGAACCGATTCCCTTGCCCGTTGTCTGACCGGAGCCGATGGCCAGTAAGGATCTGGTTAAGTGATATCCTTCGGAGCTGGCATAATTATATGGATCCAGCCAGGAATAGATACGGCCGAATTGATAGGATTTTACCCCTAGGTATTTTTCCAGGATTTCCGGCTTCCAAAGTACAAAGTACAGGACAGTGGAAGCGACGACAATTCCTCCCGAAACGATCGGCAGCAGGATCTTCCATGTTACCCCTGATATGAAAATCATTCCGAGCATGATTGACATGATAACAAGCGAGGTACCCAAATCCGGCTGTTGCATGATTAACAATAAGGGCGCACCGGTCACAAGACCGATTTTAATAAGCAGCCAGATATCCGTTTGAATCGTTTTCAGCGTGTTTTTGAGATGATGGTTCGATATGACATTGGCTAGAGCCAAAATCAGGAAAACCTTCATGAATTCCGATGGCTGAATCGAACCGATTCCCGGAATGACGAACCAGCTTCTTGCACCATTAATATTAGGTACGATGCTACTTGGCATAATGATCAGCAAAAATAGCAAAAATAATCCGAATCCATAGGCATACCAAGAGATTTTTTTCAGTTGGTCCGAATCCAGTGTGATGAACCCTAATACGATTCCAATCCCCACTATATACCAAAAAATTTGTTTAATTAAGAAGTTTTCAGCGTACTGTCCAGTCGTTTGGGCACTATAGATTGCTAGGCAACTTCCAACGCATAATAACAGCAATATTGTGACCAAAGAAAAATCTATTCGAGATGAAAATTTATTTTGTTCTTCCATACTTAACTCTCCCTTAAAAAGGCTCCTGCGATACATCTATAAATACACTTATTCATTATACTTTAAACAAATAAAATCACAACTATATCGAAGAATTGTTTACAGGCTTCATGGAGTTATTTCCAAGAAGCCTGTAGGCAGGGGGAACTATGCATGTGATTCCTTTGATTTTCTCCGTTTCAGCAATCTGCTGACCAATCCATGGCTTGGGGAAAAGAGAAAGGCCAATCCGAATAATATGGCGGCCGATCCCACCATGCAACCTGATATCGAGGCATCCAAAATGGTGGCTGAATAGTAGCCGATGACGGAACTTAGCACCCCGACCCCGATACTGACCAATATCATGCGGCTTAAACGGTCTGAGAGCAGATAGGCCGTCGCTGCAGGTATGATGAGCATTCCAACTACTAAAATGGAACCTACACTATCAAAAGAAGCTACAGTTGTCAGTGAAATGAGGCTCATCAATAAGTAATGAAAGAACAGTACAGGAATTCCCATTGCAGCCGCAAGTGATGGATCAAATGACACGAGTTTAAACTGTTTGAAGAAAAGGAAGATCAGTATGAGGTTCAGGATAAAGCAGCTGCCGACAATCCAAACAGCTTTTGGTCCAGCTTCGATTCCCGCGATTGTCATCGTGTTCCAGGGAGTATAGGCTATTTCTCCATAAAGGACATGTTCCAGGTCAAAATCTATTTGTTGCGTATACAAGCTCACGAGTACGATCCCCGTTGCAAAAAGTGAAGTGAATACAATCCCGATCGCTGCGTCAGATTGAACGCCCGACGATTGGAAAAGCTGGATCAAGAATACGGTGAGCAAACCGAGAGCAGCTGCCCCTATCAGCATCGGAACAGAGTCACGAGTCCCGGTTATTAAAAATGCCAATACGATTCCCGGCAAAACGGAATGACTGATGGCATCCCCAATCAACGTCATTTTCCTGACTATCAAAAAGCATCCTAATACACTGCAAGCACTCGCCACCAATGCTCCGACTAAAATAATCCAAAAATCATTCATGATGAGTGGCTCCCTTTCCTTCTATTCTGTTCTAGAGAATATTTCTTTTTCGTCGATACCCTTCTCCATATAGATGAAAGCAGTCCACGTTTAGGTGCAAAAAGCATGGAAAAGAAAAACCATACCGTCGCGGATAAGACAATTAACGGTCCTGTTGGCAAATCATTGACCGATGTACTGATCAACGTTCCAGACACACCGCTCAACATTCCGAATATACCAGACAGGATGACCATGATATGCAGCCGCTCAGTCCAATACCTCGCAGAAACCGCAGGCGTGATCAGTAAAGATGCCATCAATACGACGCCTACAGCCTGGATACCGATCACCACAGCTGCCACGATCAGCATCATGATGAAATAATCCAGAAAAACAACCGGCAATCCCATCCCCTTAGCAAACCCAGGGTCAAAGGACAGTAATTTGAACTCTTTAAAAAATACGGTACAAGTGAAAATGAGAATAAAGGAAACCGTCATCATCATATATACATCTGACATGACCATTGACGCCGTCTGCCCAAATAAAAAAGTATCCAATCCACTCTGGTTTCCATACTCACTCTGCTGAATCTGTGTAAGCATGACAATTCCGAAGCCAAAGAAGGAAGATAAGACGATTCCCAAGGCCGCATCCTGCTTGATCTTACTGTATCTCGTTAGCACACTGATCAAGAAGACAGCCACTAAGCCAGCCAGGGCAGCACCTATTAGAAAGTAGGAAGTGGATTTCACTCCAGTTAACATAAAGGCGACACAGATACCGGGTAACGCTGCATGTGCGAGCGTGTCGCCAAGCAAAGACTGCTTTCTGAGGTAGGCAAAGCTGCCGATGACCCCGCTGCTTAATCCGAGGAACATCGTGCCAAGCAATATCCACCTTGTATTTGGATCAGTAATAATATCCAGTATGTTCATCATGTACACCTCATTTTAATAAAAGGCCGGACTTCGTGTCTGATAGTATCGCTAGGCGGCCTCCATATGTTGCCTGTAAGTGTTCGGGAATGAATACTTCCTCCGTCGGACCTATTTTCATCACCTTTTTATTCAATAACATCGTCCAGTCGAAATATTCCTTCACAGTGGATAGATCATGGTGCACAACCAGAACGGTTTTGCCTTTTTCCTTCAATTCCATCAGCAATTGTATGATTGCTTTCTCTGTTGCGGCATCCACCCCTACGAACGGTTCATCCATAAAATAAATATCCGCTTCCTGTGCCAATGCACGGGCCAGGAATATCCGTTGCTGCTGTCCACCTGATAGCTGGCTGATCTGACGGTTAGCGTATTCAGCCATCCCCACCTTTTCCAGGCACTCCATCCCCTTCTGCCTTTCGGACTTACCTGGTCGCTTCAGCCATCCGAGATGACCATATCTGCCCATCATCACGACATCGAGTGCGTTGGTCGGAAAATCCCAATCCACTGACTCCCGTTGTGGTACATAGCCGATACTCTTCCTCATCGATTTATAAGTAGAACCCTTTATTGTGATTTGCCCCGATATTTTGGGGATCAATTCGAGTATCCCCTTTATCAATGTGGACTTCCCTGCTCCATTGGGACCAATGATACCGATTAAATTCCCTTCCGGCACCTCAAATGAGACATCTTCGACAACCGGCTTCTTATGATAAGCAATCGTTAAATTCTCGACCTTCAAAGCTGCTAGATTCATAGTTTCTCCCCCTTATTTCAAAGCACGGACGATTGTGTCGGTATTATGACGGACCATTCCGATATACGTTCCTTCTTCCGTCCCTTTTTCACCCATGGCATCCGAGAACAATTCACCGCCGATTTCCACCTTGTGCCCCTGCTTACCTGCTCCTTGAATGACAGCCTCGATGGCCTTCCTTGGTACACTTGACTCAATGAAAATCGCTTTAATTTTGTTCTCCACAAGATAATTCCGCATGTCCGTCACATCTTTTGATCCATATTCCGATAATGTATTGATCCCTTGGAGACCTCTTACGTCAAGTCCGTAAGACTGACCGTAGTACCCAAAAGCATCATGTGCCGTAACGAGCACCCGTTGATCTTTTGGTATTTTATTAATTTCGTCTTGAACATATTTATCAAGTTCCTCCAATTGCAGGACGTACTCTTCATAATTTTCACGAAACTCTGCTTCATGGTCCGGATCATTGGCAATCAATTCTTTCTTAACTGCCTCCGCCGCAACGATCCAAAGCTTTACATCGAACCATACGTGGGGATCATGTTCCGTTGCACTCACTTTGCGAAGTTGGTTCTCCTTGAAGTCCTCCGTTACGGCAATCGTCGGTTTATCCTTGCTCATCATTTCAAATATATCCGTCATTTTCCCTTCAAGGTGCACACCGTTATAAAAAATCATATCAGCCGAATCCAGTGTCTTAACATCACCCTGCGTCGCTTTATATAGATGGGGGTCGACTCCCGGACCCATTAAACTGGTGACCTCGACATGTTTACCGCCGATATTCTCAACCAAATCTCCAATCATTCCCGTTGTTGCAACGACATTCAACTTACCATTGCCTTTATCACTTTCGACCGTATCATTGCCGCACCCCGTTAAAATCAGCAATGCAGCAAGCACGCTCCCAATAGATTTCAGAAAACCCATCCATATTCCCTCCCTTTTTCATCTTTCTAAAATAGTTTGCCATGTGCAAAATTAAGTGTAAATTTTTTTACATTGTCGCAAAGGCTAAAAAGTTTCCCGAGCACAACTTATTTTATACTATACACAAATATACAAAAAAAGTGAAACTATTTTTTCAAACATTTCAAAAAAGGACAATGACTTTTACACACAGCAAAAAACTGTCAGGAAGCTCCACTAGGGAGCTTCCTGACAGTCAGTCATTCCGTACATGAAACTAACGCTGAAGTTATATTATATTGTGGGGTCTTAATGGTGAATATAAACTATGGGGGCTATTTCGGGACGGTGTGAAATTCACGAGTAAATGCGCGGATTTTACGAGTAAAGTGCCAAAATTCACGAGTAAATGTGTGAATTTCACGAGTAAAGTGCCAAAATTCACGAGTAAACGCGGATTTCACGCATTCCATGTGCATTGCCACTCATTTTTTCAAGGAAATTGCCAAGTAAGCAAATCCCAATTCGATTCCGCAAAGCACAAAAAGGGTGATTAAAGTTTGGAACATCATGATCTCCTCCTCCTCTAAGACTTAAAACAATCTTAAAGGATGAAACCCATACCAGAACAAGACCTTATTTGAAGAAATCTTCAGCAGCCCCGCACTGTTCTCTTGCCCTGAAATGGGTTTCATACTGTACAATATAAAAAAAGAAAAAACGGTGATACCATGACAAATATTAAAGAAATAGCTCAATGTGCCGGTGTATCTGTCTCAACAGTGTCCCGTGTATTGAATGATCATCCATATGTAAGCCCCGATAAAAGAAAGAGCGTCTTAGAAGCCATCGATCGTTTGAATTATACGAGAAACATAAATGCCATTCATCTTTCAAAAGGTAAAACAAATCTTATCGGCATCATCATCCCCTTCAACAATCACCCATATTACGGGGCAATCGTTAACGGAATCACTAAACAGGCAAATGCAATTGGCTGTCATATCGTCATCTTTCAAACAAACTATGACAGAGAGAAAGAAATCGAGGCTTTTAATATGCTGCAAATGAAGCAGCTCGATGGCATTATCGTTTGTTCAAGGATTTCGGAAATGAAAATCCTTTTGGATTATCAAAAATACGGACCGATTATTTTATGTGAAGATACAGCCCAGGCTGAATTCTCATCCATCAGCATTGATCATTATGCAGCTTTCTCCTGTGCCCTTGAGTACGTGATTGCTAAAGGATATAAGAAAATCGGATACAGCCTCGGCCGTAAAAAGAGCAGAAATAGTTCCCATCGTACAAAGGCCTTTAACGATATCATGAGTAAACATCAACTGATAAACAATAAAGAATGGCTGTTTGAAGGCAGTTATCACATCAAAGACGGTGAACAATTGTTTCAGGAATGGAATTCGATGATAGATAAACCTGAAGCCATCATCATCACGAATGATGACACGGCGGCAGGCTTCATTCTTACCGCTAAGAAATCGGGTATAAGGGTCCCGGAAGATGTGGCCATTCTCGGTTTCAATAATGATAGCCTGAGTGAAATGCTCGACATCACGACCATTTCCTTACCGCTGGAATGGATTGGGAAAATGGCAGTGGACCTATTTGAGAATCCTGAAGTGGTCAAACATGTAAAACTGGACTACGCCCTTATAAAAAGGAGGACCGTTTAGTTATCACATTGCTTTATTTTGGTATATCGTAATTAAAATCTTCCTTGCCCATCATTCATTAACTAGAAAAAAATAACCACATAAAATAATCATTGCGATATTCATGAGATTATTTTATAATTTTGATATAGTAAAGTTTACTCAATTACTAGCAATCTATTGCGATTGCATGAATTTCATGAGCACTATCGTCCGACGTCACTTACAAGCTGACGCAACGATTTTAGAAAATTGAATACTTCCTCATTTACCGATGAGTTAGAGGCTGCAGCTTATAAAAGTAAAACGGACGAGATTCTGGAAAATTCAAGACTCCGTTTGAAAGGATAAGTTGCCGAAGTTAGGGTATATTCCATGTATATTCTCGCTGGCGGTGTTACCGAACAGGAACACCACTGTCACGTTTTTTCAAAAAAGCGTGGGGAGCTATCTTCGGAAGGATAAACGGGTTTATTATAAACAGCCGTCGATCTTTTTCGACTGCTGTTTTTTTATTTTTCGTTCCCTTCCAATAAAAAGGAGTGTAACATCAATTGTCAAATTCACAATCACCATCAAGCCCTACTGAACTGAAAAGGAGCCTGAAAGCGCGTCATTTAATGATGATTTCATTAGGTGGAACGATTGGAACAGGTTTATTTTTAGCAAGTGGCGGGGCCATTCATTCAGCCGGTCCCGGCGGTGCTTTGGTGGCATACGCGGTCATCGGCATCATGGTTTATTACTTAATGACAAGTCTTGCAGAAATGGCAGCGTTCATGCCAGTGGCCGGTTCGTTCCGTGTCTATGCATCCAAATTCGTCGATCCGTCTTTCGGTTTTGCGATTGGTTGGAACTACTGGTATAACTGGGCAATCACCATTGCCGCTGAATTGGCTGCCGTTGTCTTAATTATGAAGTTCTGGTTCCCGGATAGCCCTTCATTTATCTGGAGTGCCATTGCGTTAATCACTATGTTTCTTATCAATTACATGTCAGTTAAAGGTTTCGGGGAAACAGAGTTCTGGTTTGCCATGATCAAAGTCGTGACAGTCATCATTTTCTTGATCACGGGTGTTCTGATCATTCTCGGAATCATGGGTGGGAAAGACCCAATTGGTTTTTCCAATTTCACAATGGGCGAAGGTCCCTTTAACGGAGGGTTCTTCACGATCCTGGGCGTATTCATGGCTGCCGGCTTTTCATTCCAAGGAACGGAATTGCTTGGAGTGACTGCTGGTGAAAGTGAGGATCCAGAAAAAAATATCCCAAAAGCGATCAGATCCGTTTTCTGGCGCATCATCTTATTCTATATCCTTGCCATTTTTGTAATTGGAATGATCATTCCGTTTACCGATTCACGTTTATTGAGTGAAGATGTTGCCGTAAGTCCATTCACGCTTGTATTTGAACGGGCCGGCCTTGCATTTGCTGCATCCATCATGAACGCGATCATTCTATCATCCGTACTCTCTGCCGGTAACTCTGGCATGTACGCTTCAACCCGTATGCTATGGGACTTGGCACGTGATGGGAAAGCACCGAAATTCCTAGGCAAGTTAGATAAAAGAGGAGTACCCGTGAATGCACTTATCGTGACTTCTTTAGTAGGCTGCGTTGCATTCTTAGCTTCATTTTTTGGTGATGGCGTCGTTTATATCTGGTTATTAAACGCTTCAGGCATGGCGGGATTCGTCACCTGGGTCGGGATTGCGATTGCCCATTATCGGTTCCGCAAAGCTTACGTAGCTCAAGGCCTTGATATGAATGATTTACCATTCCGGGCAAAAGGCTTCCCATTCGGGCCTATATTCGCACTTGTCCTTTGTATTATCATTATCATCGGACAAGGCTATCAAGCTTTCAGCAGCGATGGGATCGACTGGAATTCAATGTTTGTTTCCTACATTGGCTTAATTTTATTTTTCGTCCTATGGTTCGGCTATAAAATCAAGCATAAAACGAAAATCATTCCCCTAGAGGAATGTGACCTTAAATCAAAATAATACACAAAGGACCTGTTCTAAGGAGAACAGGTCCTTTTTTCATTTCAAATGATAAACACGGCATTCATATGGACGCAGAGGTTTGCTGGAGATTCCTTCTTCCTCCTGATCATAATTGCCGATCAGCTTTGTGGCAGAATATGCTTGCAGCTCTTCAGGCAAAGTATAGGAGGCCTGCTCTTCTCTAAAGTTGCATAGAACCAAAAGCCTTTCTTCTTCAAACGATCTCGTGTAGGCAAATATTCGTTCATCATCCGGCCATAGCAGTTCAAAACGGCCATAAACGACTACTTCATGTTTCTTGCGTAATTGGATAAGCTTTTTATAAAAATGAAAAATGGAATTCGGATCATTATAGGCTTTTTCTGCATTAATCTCGGGGAAATTGGGATTAACCTTAATCCAGGGCGTCCCTTTCGTGAATCCTGCGTTCCGGGAGTCATTCCACTGAATCGGTGTCCTCGCATTATCCCTGCTGCGGGCGTGGATGGCTGACATCATCCGCTCTTTTGACCAGCCATGTGAATTGACGAGTTCGTCATATGAATTCAATGTTTCGATATCCCGGTAATCATCGATGCTTTCAAATGCAACATTGGTCATGCCCAGCTCTTCTCCTTGATATATATAGGGTGTCCCTTGAAGCATATGAAGGCAAGCTGCAAGCATCTTTGCGCTTTCAATACGATACTTTCCATCATTACCAAACCTTGAGACAATCCGGGGCTGATCATGGTTGTTCCAGTATAAACTGTTCCAGCCATCCCCCTCCAAACCAGTCTGCCACTTGGAAAGAATTCGCTTTAAATCGGTAAGCTTCCACTTATCATTACTCCATTTCCCTGCTGGTCCGCTCCCCAAATCCATATGTTCGAATTGAAAGACCATATGTAGCTCACCACGATCTTTACCTGTGAACAATTGCGCCTCCTCCGGTGTGACGCCTGGCATCTCCCCAACCGTAATCACGTCATGTCCAGAAAATGTCCGTTGATTGATTTCCTGCAAAAACTCATGTATGCGCGGGCCATTCAGGAAAAAGGGGCTTCCATCGCCATGCTGTTTCTCATGATGAACGGCTCCATCTGAATAGCTTTGATCTTTCGAAAGGAAGTTGATGACATCCATCCGGAAGCCATCGACACCCTTATCCAGCCACCAAGTCATGATGCTGTAGATCTCTTCACGGAGCTTAGGGTTCTCCCAGTTTAAATCCGGTTGTTTCCTGCTGAATAAATGTAAATAATATTCATCGGTTCCCTCATCATATTCCCATGCTGAACCTTTAAAAATGGACTCCCAATTATTCGGTTCTTTTCCATTCCTGCCAGGTTTCCAAATATAATAATCACGTTTCGGATTATCTTTTGAAGATCGTGATTCCTTGAACCACGGATGTTCATCTGAAGAATGGTTGACCACCAGGTCCATCATGACCTTCATTCCACGTTCATGAACCGCCTTCAACAACCTATCGAAATCGGCCATGGTCCCGAATTCAGTCATGATTGATTTATAATCACTGATATCGTACCCATTGTCATCATTGGGAGATTGATAAACAGGGGATAACCATATCACGTTCACACCCAGCTCTTGTAAATAATCGAGTTTCATCAAGATCCCGTTTATATCCCCTATCCCATCTCCATCACTATCCATAAAACTCCTTGGATACACTTGATACACAACTGCCTCTTTCCACCATGCTTTGTCCATGCCTTTCCCCCTCTTTAGCCGCATTGATATAATCATTACACCAATACCCCTATTATAAAGGGGGAAACTTCAGAATATTCTACTTTTATTCAGCTATTCCCGTTTGAATCATTTCAATATCAAGATCCACCTCGATTGGAATATAGGGATATGCCTTCTCCCAATGCCTCTGATCGAAATTTCTTGTTTTACTTTTAGCGTGATCACCGATTGCAATCGGATCGATATGGTTCTCCTGAAACATAGTCACCATCTCACTTAATTTTTTCCCAATGACACGCTCGGCCCTGGCCTCTATTTTATTCAGGTCGACCGCTTTACCCAAGTCATAGCCTTGGACCTCCAGCAGACTCGCTTTTAATTTCACTTCAATCCTGACCTTGGGATCTTGGTTTGCATCCGAAATATGATAATGGACACGTGACTCCACGTTATTAATATCTGTAAAGTCATTTTCCTTCCATTTAATTTCATAACTCCCCATCTTAAAGTTTTCAGTAAGGACTTTAAATAAAAATCCGTCCTCATAAGGAATATATTTACCAATATAACGATCCTTTTTAAACAAGGCGATCCCTTTTACCCGTATATGATCCCCTGCCGTTTCCAATAAGGGCAAGACCGGATCGATTCCTTTACCATGACACGCATATAAATACCTATGCAAATCTACATCAGGCAAATTAGTCCTAATATTCTGTTCGATCAGCTCTTTCACTTGAACCCCTGGAGTTTTGATCAACTTCGGCTCCATTTTAACTACATCCTCCGCTTTGCCATGAACGACCGCTAAATACAAATTCCTTCCCACCATCGGGTCACGCCTATATGTATCGACATAATCATTCAACCCCATACCTGCCAATTCTGAACCATAGAGAATGACTGTCAGTCTCCCGCCGGCAATCGGGAATGGTGTTTTTGCATTTTCCTTCTGGCGGGCTGCCTTTATATCATGGGAGATCGCTTCATATACTTCTTTACCTAGATCTGCTTCCTCCCCAGGCTTAGGAACGCTGACAACGACCGTACCTTTGATTTTTTTGTCTTCGGCATCATAACCTACGACTTCAGCAATTAAAATATCTTCTAATATTTGCTTTTCCACGCCGCAAGCCGTCATCAAGAAACCTGCCAATGTTATCAGGAGAAGTCGGATTTTCATGATTTATGCCCCCTGACTTTATAGACGATCGACTGCCATATGAATAAGAGAGGAAGATACAAATAAATGATATAAAAACCTATTTGCGAACTGATCGTGTTAAACTTATCGATTCTATAGCGATTATCCACAAAAATGCAGGATATTAAGATGATAAGCAGAATGAAAACTACCATCCTTTTCTGTCTAAATCCAAATACTCTTTTCGCTGTTCTGCTTGCTGCCCAAACTCCTATGCAAACATTCGGCAGCACCATGAACAGCCAAACGGAAATCCCTATGTATTCAAACCTTTCAATGAATGGAAGATCCACAATTTTCCACAACGTCAAAGTTGCCCAAATTACATCTTTTAGCTGATCTTGATGATAGTAGGCTAATGAAACAATTATGGATACTAAATATGTCGCCGTAGTAAACAACGCCCCTAAGTGGGCCCACTTTTGGGATTTTTCACGGTTTTTAATGAAAGGGTAATAAATGAGGAGTAATTCAAAACCAAGGTAATTCAGGGTCATTCTCTTACAGGCCTTCATGATTTCCAAAAAGGAATGATCAAGAAAAGGACCTAAATTTTCGAAGTGGGCGTACTTCAATGGGAAATAATTCAATAGGAATAATGGAGATCCGATAATAAGCCCGATTATGCAAAAACCGGTAATGACCCTGAAACCTCCCTCCACAAAACTATACACGAGAATAAGAATGATGGTTATTAGCATCAGGACATTGACACCAGGGAACATCCAAACCTGAATGACTTCTAAATAAGTCCTGATAAGAATGATGGAGATCATTATAAAGTAGAGGATGAATAAAATATTGAAAGCATTTCCGACCCATTTACCAAACAAATCTTTGTGGATGGCGACCAAGTCAAGTGTTTGGGGCCCCCTGCCTAAAAGCTTGAAACACATCCAAAGCAGAACATTTATGATCAACCCTGATATGAGGACCGCTATCCATGCGTCTTGGCCAGCCTCTTTCACTATGATCCGTTCAAACCCCAATATCCCTACTCCAATCTGCATGCCGGGCATGAGGAAAAAAACAAAAAATGGAGATATTTGTTTAGTTTCATTTGGTTTGACTTCCATACCTTCTCACCGCTTTCTATGCCTTATTCATCAATATCGCTAGGGGGGTTTGGAGTTTCCTCCTCCTTCCTTATCCTTAGCGGATTTTCCGTCCGCAGAAATTGCGGGCGTTTTTTCTGCTTTGAAAAAGGGAGGCGAATCAGACTATCTTTAAAGTCATGAATTCTTAACGGGTAAAGCGGGTCTAAATAGGGACTGCCAAGCGAAGTCAATTTCAATAAATGACTTAATATGAATGCACTGCATAAAGCTATTCCAAACAAACCGTATAACTGGGCTGCAATTAGAAAAGGGAAGCGGATAAGGCGGATGGTATTACTGATTTGGTAAATCGGCACCGTAAATGAAGCCAAGGCAGCCAAAGCGACAAGCATCAACAAGACATTACTGACAAATCCCGCTTGCACAGCGGCTGTACCGATGACTATACCGCCAACAATGCCGATGGTGGAGCCAACCTTAGCTGGCAGCCTGACCGCTGCTTCCCTCAGCAATTCGATTGTCCCTTCCAGCACAATCGCTTCCAATATCGGCGGAAAAGGAATCACACCCCTGGATGATATTAAGATGGGCAGCAAATCTGTTGGAATCACTTGATAATGATACGTTAAAACGGCAACATACAGAGGTGATGATAAAACGGAAAACAGCACTGCGAAAAGCCGAATCAAACGGAATGAGGTGCCAAGATTCCAAATTTGAAAATAATCTTCAAATGAGGAAAAGAACGAAATGATGGTATTGGGACCAACTAATGCATGAGGAGATCCATCCAGCATGATCCCTATTTTCCCTTCCGATAATACACTGGCCAGATGATCAGGCCGCTCCGTATCAATCAGTTGCGGAAACATCGAATTCCGATTATCCGTGATCATCTGGCTTACAAACGAAATATCGACGATCGTATCATATTCTATATCTTCAATTCTCTGCATGACTGTCTTAATGATCTGTTGATTTACTATCCCATCTATGTATAGTACCGCTAACCTTGTTTGCGAGATGCTCCCGACCCGAAATTCCTTGGACTGCAATTTTGGAGTGGGCAGCCTGTTACGGATCAGATTCAAATTCGAATCAAGCGATTCAACAAAGGCCTCCTTGGACCCAACGACCGTATACTCCGACTCAGGTGTGGAAATTTGCCTTTTCACACTATGAACACATGGAATCAATAAACACATTTCATCATCTTTCTTGTATTGAATCATGACCGATCCGGCCAATACCAACCTTTGAATATCTTTTATATCAGCAGTCAATTGCATATCTTCCATTGGAATATCGCTTTTTAATTGCTTAAGATCCTGCTTTGGATGATTCAATATGGCAGCAAGTACTTGTTCATGGAGCTGTTGTGCACTTACCAGTGAATTGAAGTAGGAGATGATATAGCCATCATCATCCGGGAATTGGAAGGTAAGAAAATCATTAGATGCTTTAAACTTTTTAAGGAGTTCCTGAAAATCCTTGGAAGTAACCTGAAAGGATGCTGCATCCATTTCCCTCCTGTCCTTAAAAAACCTCACCATTCCACCCCCATTGCCTTTCCAAAATTTTTTAGTTCACTCGATTATTGTAACCACCCTATTTAAAGTTAGTCATGATTCACCTAAATCCTTAAAATAGGAAAAGACCTATCCGGAATTCACCGGATAAGTCCTTTCGTCTTAATTCATTACCGTTACCAATTACCTTGGGCTTGGAAAAATCCGTGTTACAAGTTCACGGAACTCTTCAGCAAATCCTGCAACGGGTTTTCCATTCTGAATATCATTCGCATACCCTTTCATTCTTTGAACAAAGTCCGGGTTTGTCGACACATAAACTTGGTCTACCGATGGATCGGCTCCCCTTACTGTATCAGCAATCCTTTCTTTAAGGTCATTGGAGATATCCTTATCTCCGCCGTCTTTCAATACTGCCGCTACATAGGCATTATTTTCAGTAACGATGACACTTGCGTTACTTACTTCCTTCAAGGCTTCGACTCGATTTGAGATATCCTTGGAGACCCTCATATCATTTATTCCATTACCGTTATCATTATTGTTATTAATATCATTATTGTTATTAATATCATTAACATTTTGCCTTGTGTCGCTTACTTTCATCGGATTATCTAAATTATCTTGATGGGTACGATTCAGGCCAAGATTTTCACTGGCACCTTCTTTATCATTAGGAGAACAACCTGTAATCACTAATGCCATCATCGCACTTGATACTATCGCTTTATAATTCATTTTCTTCTCTCCTCTAAAATCGTTTAACATTACTATTTACGAGGAGTGAATAGATTATTCAGAAGAAGTGACCTTCAAGCCGATAATCCCCACTAAAATTAAACCGACGAATACCAAACGCATCGCATCCTTAGGCTCGTTAAATACGATGATGCCAACCAGAACAGCCCCCAGAGCCCCTATTCCAGTCCAAATTGCATACGCTGTTCCCATAGGCAGGGTTTTTATCGCCGATGATAAAAAATAAAAACTAATGACCATACCGGCAATCGTTATGATAGAAGGCAATAATTTCGTAAAACCCTCAGTATACTTTAAACTTGTCGCCCATACCACTTCAAATAATCCGGCAATCACCAATTGAATCCAAGCCATCTTTTTCCCTCCAATTACAGAAAAAGCCCGAAAGGTCATAAATCATAACCTCCCGGGCTTTTTTCCCTCCGTGTACGCAGATTCCTGCGCGTTTCTCTTGGACCATTCCGGTAAAATCCAACCGAGGAACCCTAGAAACTTATTATTTCCATACTATATCATGTACATTTTAAATCGGTCAAACACTTATTCATCGCTTCTGTTTCTAAGCTTCCACTTGTCACCTTTTATTGAAAACCAAATATTTTTAAAGGGTTCAGGTATTTCTTTAGCCGCATCAACCGTATATTGTACGGCCTCTTTTTTATATTGAACATCTTCAGTGATTTCTTGCTGTGTCATGGCGAGTTGGTCCGTCTCCGATTTAATCTGGTCCGTTTTGGCCTGGATGCGTGTAACGGTTTCAGTCACATTTTCAATTGTCGGTTTGGAATCCTTAAATGTTTTAAAAGCAAAAAACGCTAAATAGATAATCGATCCGATAAAAAGGGCAAGACTAATATATAAAATGATCACCTAGATTCCTCCTTTTATTTTACCTTTACTATACCCGTAATAATTGGGCAGAAGACGAATCCCCATGTATTTTCTTTTATGCCTGGTCATATTATTGATATAAAAAGGAGGAATGAAAATGAATCAAATGCCTCTGCTTAAATCCTGTTTTAAAGCTGGAATTCACTTCATTAGACATATGACCATACAGCAGGCTGCAACTATTGCAGGAATCATTTTTTTAATCATTCATCCAGAAGTTTTCAGCCCCCTTTGGCTTACATTGGCAACCTCCGTCTTGATTCTGCTCCTGCTTTGAAGATTATTAGTGACCTCCCGCACACTGGTTCACTAACACCCCCATCCAAATCAGGAAAACACCGAGGATATGCAACAACATTCTTCTCTTGATCTTAGAAGAATGTTCATGCACGGATCAAACTGCCATGGAGACTCGAACATTAATAGGACCCCTTCTATGATTAATATCATATGAAGTACATACGGTGGAAATCACTATTTCCATTAACACCTTATATCCACTCTTCTGAAATTATCGCATTGAATTAAAAATGTGTACACTGGGATCTCAAACTCTTCATAATGATGAACTATTAAAGTTTAATCAATCGATTGATTAAAAAGGAATTTGACTTGAACCCCCTTGTGACAGCAGAACTTCCCTCCCCTTCATATATTGATTACACTGCATTTACCATTTTATCAAACGGAAAACTATTAGAAAATTACAAAATTTGTGTATAATTAGGCTATATTCATTAACTCTTAAGGAGGAATCATAATCATGGATACTCTCATTCAACAGTTCAGGAATTTGCCCACCACGGCGATTTCTGATGCAATGGAAGGGTTGAGCAATCTGGCATCAGCGATTAAACCCTTAAAGGAAGAATTTCATATGGCCGGACGAGCTTTGACTGTACAGATGCCCGTTGGTGATAATTCAGCCGTGTTAAAAGCAATCGGACAAGCAAGGCCTGGGGATATAATAGTCGTTGACAGCAAAGGTGATACATACCGGGCTATAGCAGGAGACTTCGTTGTCGGCATGATGCAGACCATGGAAATTGGCGGCCTCGTAGTAGATGGAGTCATTCGCGATCTTGAAGCCATTAAAGAGATGAATTTCCCTGTCTTCAGCAAAGGGACAACGGTTGCCTCAAGCGGCAAGGCAGGTGTAGGAGAAACCAATATCCCCATTTCCTGTGGGGGCGTCACAGTATTTCCAGGGGACATTATCATAGGGGACATAGATGGAGTCGTGGTCGTGCCACAAGCCATGGGTGAAGAAATCCTTACTAAAGCAAAGGATAAAATCATGAAAGATGAACAGCGTGCTGAAAAATATGCAGGGAAGCCTGATGAAATAAGAAAGTATATTGCCATGATGACCAATAAAGCATGATCTAACGCATAAAAAAACAGGCAGGAAGCGATGGCTTCCTGCCTGTTCTTTTCATTAGCCTTATTTATCGGTCTTGTCTTCCTTTGAACCTTCTTCATCATATGTGTAATCATAATCAGTAGGGTCTATCGGTTTAAAACCATTTGGAGTATAGAAACGGAGTAAGTCACCGTTCACTACTTGGTCGGATAAATTGAGCATCGTTTCAGCTCTCTTTTTATAATTGAGGATGTCATCATTTTCCTCGACCAATTCCCCTGTTTTAGTATCGTAGTATTTACCTTTAATGGAAGTGACATCTGGTGTGACAAAATCACCATTCCTGAAAGGTACTACTTCATTATGATCTTTTGACAATAAATCGGAACCGAATTGTACATAATCTTTAGATTCGATTCCTAACAGATGCAATAAAGTCGGGAGAAGGTCGATCTGTCCTCCGTATTGGTGCATTTCCCCGCCTTCAACACCTGGAACATGGATCAATAATGGTACACGTTGCAATTGGGCATTCTCAAATGCTCCAACATCCTTGCCAAGCACTTTTGACATGGCTTCTTTATGGTTTTCGGAAATACCATAGTGATCACCATACATAACGATTACCGAGTTATCATATAGACCAGATTCCTTCAGATAATCGAAAAACTCTTTAAGCGCCTCATCGGCATAGCGTGCAGTCTGGAAGTAATTATCAACCGAAGCATCGCCTGTCGTTTGTTTACCGATTGTTGCTTTTTCCTGGTCCATCGCATATGGGAAATGATGAGATACTGTTATGAATTTTGTATAGAAAGGCTGTTTAAGCGTTTCTAACATAGGAATCGATTCTTTAAAGAAAGGCTTATCCATTAATCCATAACTTAGTACTTCCTCTTTATTTTCCATATTATAATGGTTTGCATCGAAGAACTGATTAAAACCAAGAGACTTATACATATTGTCCCGGTTCCAGAAAGATTTGTAATTACCATGGAACACAGCAGATGTGTATCCTTGTTGTCCTAAAATCGCTGGTGCTGCTTGATACGTATTTTGGGATCTGTTTGTGAATGCTGCCCCCTGTGGTAAACCGAACAGGGAATTTTCAAGCATGAATTCTGCATCAGCCGTTTTACCTTGGCCTACTTGATGGAAGAAATTATCAAAGTGCATGAAATCTGATTTATCATGTGCAAGTGAGTTTAGAAATGGAGTTACTTCTTCCCCATTCAATTTATAATCGATCAAGAAATTCTGCATGGATTCCAAATGCAGGTAGATGACATTCTTACCTTTGGCTGCACCAAAATATTCAGGGTTCGGTTCAGCGCTTGTTGCCTTCGTATAGTTGACGACTTCAGCGATATCGGTGCTGTTTGCAGTCGCACGCTGAGCGTATGTTTTAGTATTCTGAACGGCATCATAAACCGTATAGTTGAACATGCCCAAATATTTGACGATATAGTTCCGGTCGAATGTTCTTGATAATAATTGCGGGCGATCCTTTTCAGCAAGTCCCAAATTGATTGCGAAAATTGCAAGTCCCGCTAGGTAAACCAATCCAACTGTACGGCGTTTGACTTTGAAGTCTTCCACTTTAAAGTCTTTGAATCTGTACAACACGATCAAAAGGACCGTATCAAGGAAATAAAATACATCATGGGGTTTAAATAATTCTAAAATACTCGGTCCCAAATCCCCGGCATTATTTTGCACTTGTGTCAAGGTTGGTAATGTAATGAAATCGGTAAATGAACGGTAGTATACTATATTGCAGAATAGCCATAAGGACATCAATAAGTTCAACCGAATAATCCATTTAAACGATTTTTTACCTTTCGCCAGTAATGCCAAGCCAAAGAATAAAATGGCTGAACTAATTGGGTTTATGAACAGTAAGAACTGTTGCAGGCCATTCTCAATACCTAAGTTAAATTCAACTCGATATCCAATATAAGTTTTTATCCAAAACAAGACTACTGCAATAAAGAAAAAGCCTAGTATGTTATCTGCAAATAAATGCCGGCTTTTTTTTAGAAAATTATTCATGCTCTCACCTCTATTAATCTAGTGGTTTATTTATATAAATTTTTACAAACTTACAAAAGACGGAAAATCGGAAACCCTATAATAGCATTCTTTCACTTGGATAGTCAAGATTGTGAAAACCACCTTTTGTCACATCCATAACTCTTATATCCAGAACACTTCTTTAGCTTATGAACAAGCCTTTGAAAAAATAACAGAGTTTCGCCCGTCTTGAATGTTCAGCGCACCTATAACAAATATATAGGAACTCCATGTCTTAATCCAATAAATATCACCGTAACTTTTTGGGGTGACTGCGGGTGACAGTCACTAATTAGTTTCACGTCCTTCAGGCTTTTACCATTATAAACGAAGCTTTATAAAAAAACCAGTACATTACAAAATATGTAAAGATATAAATCTTCAATTATTTAAAGCTATAGATATATCCAGGATTTCTTTCCCCGATAATTCGACAGTTAAAAATGGATAGCCGGTTACATGGATGCATCTCTCCTCCTCACTTTTGATACCCCATCCAAAATCCGTGCCTGCAAAAGTTTGACCCGTTTATCATTGCGTCCTGCCACCCTAAAATCCCATAAACTAACAAATGGATTTCGCGTAATATCGACATCATTCCCCTCCGGCATATTTAATTAGCTTTTTTCAAATAATTTTCCTGTAAGTGATGATTATATTGTGTTTATATTTTTACTTTCCAGGATTATTTTTATCATCCATAAAAGATTCAATTTACCAAAGTTCACTTAAATTACAATTTTAAAACCCCTCCTTGAACCGGAAAGGAGCAAATGACATTATAATAGGAAGAAACTGAATTTTCCCATATTGGCTGAAGGGTTATTTTCTTACGATAGCAGCCCATATGACCATAGCAGCGGTAACAGGTTTGAATATAGGTCTTGTCTTTTCCATTCGCCTTAATGGGGGTTGTGGCGCCTTATAAGCTTACCTGTGTTTTGCAAGTCATCTTTTCGTCCCCTTTGTTAGTATATTTGTTTCATCCAGCTTTATTATAAAAAATAAAAATCCTGCCCTCGATCGAGGACAGGATTCCTTATTTATATTACTTAATGCCTTCTGAAACTTCTTTAACCATAGCGTCAACAGATTCTAAACCGCCGCCTGATAAGTACCAGTAGTTAGGGTCTAGATAAATGATGTTACCTTCTTTAAATGCTTTTGTATTTTTCACAATGTCATTTTCAACAGTTTTTTTCGCTGCAGCTCCATCACCGGCAACCGCATCTCTATCTACAACGAATAGGTAATCAGGATTCTTTTCAGCAATGTATTCGAAAGAAATACTTTGACCATGTGTCGATACTTCCAATTTATCATCTACTGCAGGTACTCCGAATACATCATGGATGATTCCAAATCTTGAATCCGATCCGTAAGCACTTACTTTTCCACCGCTGGAAAGAACGATTAAACCAGTTTTGTCAGTTGGAGCTTTTTCTTTCAAAGCTTTGATGTTTTCTTCAACACTTGCCAATTCTTTAGCAGCTTCGTCTTCTTTATCGAAGATTTTACCCAAAAGTGTTACGTTTTCTTCAAATGATTCCATATACTTTGTTGTATCTACACCCACAAAAACAGTAGGAGCAATTTTGCTTAATTCTTCATATGCTTCAGATTGACGGCCAGAAATAAGGATTAAGTCAGGAGCAATTTCGTTGATTTTTTCGAAGTCAGGCTCTTTTAATCCGCCGGCATTTTCAGTTGTACCTTTATATTTAGAAAGGTACTTTGGAAGGCCATCATGAGGAACAGCTGCCACTTCCACACCCAATTTATCAAGAGTATCAAGTGCACCCATATCGAATACAACGACTTTTTCAGGGTTTGTTTTTACTTTCGTTTCTCCTAGTTGGTGCTTAACTGTAATTTCTTCGCTGTTAGCATTTTCCTTTTTCGCGCTTGATTCTTCTTTTTCCTTATCTGATCCACAAGCTGCAGCCACTACAGCCAGCATTGCAACCAAAAGCAGTAAAGATAATTTCTTAATCATTATGGTCACCTCGAAAAGTATTTTTTTATTTAAAATTACATATTGAATCCTCACCTTCACAGAGTTCACCTTCATCACTTTCCCTGCCATATGAACAGGAGGCGGCTAAAGTCTTGGGCGCCCGCCAACTCTTAACAGCCTAATGAGCGTTTGAGATATTCTGGGACGGCTACGAATACTGAAGTAATTTAAAACCAAATGGAATTGTCTTAAGTGAAGTACACACAGATCTTATTGTCATTGATATTTTGGATTTCAATATCCATATCATAGATTTCCTTTAATACATTGGAATTGATGACTTGCTCGGTAGGTCCATTATGAACAACCTTGCCATCCTTCAATGCGACAATATAGTCGGAATAACAGGATGCAAAATTAATGTCATGAATGACGATGATGACCGTTTTCCCTAATTCATCGGCCAACCTCCTCAATACCTTCATGATTTGGACGGAATGCTTCATATCAAGATTGTTCAGGGGTTCATCAAGTAGTACATACTCCGTGTTCTGAGCAATAACCATGGCAATGAAGGCCCTCTGTTGCTGCCCGCCGCTAAGCTGGTCAAGGAACTTATCCTGCATGTCTGCAAGTTCCATATATTCAATCGCTTCATCGACATATTCCCAATCCTCTTTGGTCAGCTTGCCTTGTGAATACGGAAAACGGCCAAAGGCGACGAGTTCACGAATCGTTAATCGGATATTGATGTGGTTAGCCTGCTTTAAGATGGCAATCTTCTTCGCAAGTTCATTGCTATTGAATTTCCCCATATCCTTACCATCGATCAGGACTTCTCCTGAATCCCGGGTAATGAGCCGGCTGATCATCGAAAGGACGGTACTTTTCCCCGCTCCATTGGGACCGATGAAGGATGTGATTTTCCCTTTCATTATTTCAATAGAAACATCCTCTACAACCGTTTTACTATTATATTTTTTGAATAAATTTTTCACTTCTACCATGATTTATTCTCCTTTAATAGAAGATAGATGAAATAGACACCGCCGACAAAGTTGATGATGACACTCAATGTGGTAGTGAACGTAAAGATCCTCTCCACAATGAATTGGCCGCCGACCAGGGCAATCACACTGATCAGCATTGCACCCGGGATGATATGTTTATGCTGATAGGACTTAATGAATTGATATGCCACATTTGCAACAAGTAATCCGAGGAACGTGATCGGACCGATCAGGGCAGTCGAAATGGAGATTAAAACCGTAACGACGATTAAAACCCGCTTCGTGACAAAATCATAATCCACACCCAAGTTTATGGCTTGGTCCCTCCCCAGTGACATGACATCTAAATATTTCAAAAATCTCATGAAATATATCATTGCCGCTATCATGAGGATAATAGCTAACGTCAACAGGTCCGTGTTGACATTATTGAAGCTTGCGAACATTTTATTTTGAATGATTTGAAACTCATTCGGGTCAATCAATACCTGCATGAATGAAGACATGCTGCCGAATAAGGTTCCAAAGATGATACCGATCAGCAATAGGAAGTAAATATTGCGGTTTTTCTTGAACATGAACTTGAACAGCAGGCTGGAAAAAATAAGCATGGCCGCAAGTGTAATCAGGAAATTAAGATTTTTATTCATGATCATGATATGCGTTGAACCGAAGAGGAAAATCACTCCCGTTTGGATCAGCATATACATGGAGTCCAAACCTAATATGCTTGGTGTCAGAATTTTATTATTCGTGACCGTCTGGAAAATCACTGTTGAAAAAGCTATAGCACAACCAACCACGATGATGGCGATGATTTTGATAACCCTTCTTGGCAGTGCATAATCCCAATTCGGGCCAAGGTCCCAAAAGATATAACCTGCCGTTAAAGCTGCTGCAAGAACAGCTAATATAATGATTCTAATTTTATTATTCATATGCCTTTCTCCTCAGTATCAGATAGATAAATACGGCGCTTCCTATCACACCAACCACGAGTCCGATCGGGATTTCAAATGGATATATGAGGATCCTGCCCAGAATATCGCAGATCAATAGGAATACTGCCCCTAGCAATGCTGTATGAGAAAGACTCTTTTTCAAATTGTCACCAAGGTAAAGGGATACAATATTTGGTACGATCAAGCCTATGAAAGGAATCGTTCCCACCGTTAACAGGACGACAGTTGAGGATAAAGCAACGATGATTAACCCAAAATTGACGATAAGCTTATAATTGAGTCCTAGATTGATAGCAAACTCCTCACCCATCCCTGCCACAGTGAATTTATTGGCAAAGAAGTATGCGAGAATGACTAGAGGGATACTTACATATATAAGTTCGTACCTTCCCGACATGACCATCGAGAAATCCCCATTCATCCAAGTGTTGAGGCTTTGAATTAAATCATATTTATAGGCAAAGAAAGTCGAGATAGATCCGACGATATTGCCAAACATCAAACCAACCAATGGGATGAAAATCGTATCCTTATATTTCACTTGATCAAGAATTTTCATGAACAAGAATGTACCTGCCAATGCGAATATGAAAGCGAATGCCATTTTCTCGATAAGTGCTGCCGATGGAAAAATGATAATGGCAAGAAGAAGTCCGAGCCTTGCAGAATCCATGGTACCGGCAGTCGTCGGTGACACAAACTTATTGCGGCTCAATTGCTGCATGATCAGGCCGCTTATACTCATCACAATACCTGCAATGACTATGGTCACCATTCTGGGGAAACGGCTTTGCAGCATGATTTGCACTTTATCATCACTTAGATCCAATAAATCCAGAGGGGTAATATCTTTTACGCCAATGAATAATGACGTAAATGATAAAACAATTAACGCCATGACTAAATATCTTATCTTCATCTACATTTCCTACTCTTCCTATCTCAGTTAATACAGCGATAATATTTTTAATTAAAGATACTTGAATAAAGACTATTGCAAAGTCATCTATTGAAATAGAAATTATGAAGTCGCAATAGTTACAAGGTTTTCCCATTCGTGATAATGAGATTCATTATCATTAACTCTTATTCTATCATTTCTCAGACATGTGTCAATATATACAAGGGAATTACTTTGATATTCTCCGAATAGTCATATTGTCATGAATTTGGGTGAACAATCATGCATTTCGTTACAGGAAGTGATAAAATCAAAATAACAAATATTTACTCTTCCAATGAAAGAAGCGATATGATGAAAAACTTGCTATCCAAAGTGTTCTTAAAAAAGGCGAAAATCCAGATTGAATTTTGCCAAAATAATCTTGACCGCTTCCTTAATGAACAAACAGTTGCTGATTATGGTAAGTTCTTAGCGAATCCAAGGATTCAATATAAGGAATATGAATGTTTGAGTGAGTGTAAACTTTGTAAGAAAACCCCCTATGCGAAAGTGAACGGCCAGATAATGAGTGGCGAAGATTCACAGGACCTTTTAAATAAGTTACATGATGTATTGAAATGATACGGGCCAAGCAAATTGCTTGATCCGTATCATTTTGACTTTCCACCTGTAATTATACAGAATACAGGTGGTGAACATCTATTAAAAGGAATTGGGAATTATGCTATGGAATTATTAATCTAGTCGTTACTTCCTGTTTTTCACTATTTCCTACGTTTTCACTGTATAAATAGCTTAATATATGATAATTTATGGAAAAAGATAGACAGGAGGACGTCCATGAAAAAAATCATTCCTACCATCGTATCAGCCGTAACACTAAGTCTTGTCACTGGATTGCCTAACCCCATAGCCGAAGCAGAAGAATTCACCCCTTATTATGGAAATGGTCCAAGCTACATTCAACCAGATAACCTCTCCCACCTTTTCCCTGACCCTAATGTATCTTTCAACACCCCTGCCTTTAAGCAAAACAAGATCGCCTTTACGAGCCAGGAAGAAATGTTGGATCATATCAAGTCCCTCTCCCATAAATACAAGAACATCCAGTTCAAGACGATTGGCAAATCCACAGAAGGACGCGACATCCCTATGCTTCTTTTCAGCAAGGATTCAAAAAGACCGAATAAGAGTTCACATAAACCATTGATTTGGATTCAAGGTCAGATCCATGGCAATGAACCCGCTTCAGGTGAATCAACATTAGTCCTTGCACAATGGCTGGCTGAAGGCAAGCTTGGTGATGTCCTCGATAAAGTGAATGTTGCCATCGTTCCACGCGTCAATCCTGATGGCTCTTATTATTTCAAACGATATACCGCAAATGACATGGATGCGAATAGGGATTACTTAAAAGTGGAGTATCCTGAAGTACAGACGATTCATCAGTCAATCGATGATTATGAACCGGAAGTCATTCTGGATGTACATGAATATACAGTGAATCCCGCCCCACTGAAAAAAGTGGGAGCAAATGGATCGATCGCTTCCTATGATTTACTCATCTCCTCAGCCAAGAATTTAAATATTCCCAAACAGCTTAGAAAAGCTTCCGATGAACTGCTTTTACCGAATGTTTTTAAAGCATTGGAAAAAGAAAAGCTTTCCTACCACGATTACTATACACTGGCTACTTCTGATGATGGAGTCCTTACTGCCACAGAAGGAAGTACAGAAGCCCGGATTGGCCGAAACGCCCTCGGTTTGAAAAATACAATGACCTATTTAATTGAAACGAGGGGAATCAATATCGGCCGTACGGATTTTAAACGACGTGTTTTTGCACAAGCTACAGCCCAGGCAGCCTTCATCAAAACGGCAGCTGAACAGGCCACTAAAGTTAAAAAGGCCGTTAAACAGGCAGAAACTGAAGTCGTGCAAAAAGGGCGAAAAGCAAATGATAACGATAAAATTGTCATCACCAGTGAAAATAAAATGGTTAAGGATCAAAAATTGACAGTAGTCGATTTAGCGAAAGCTAAAATGGCCGATGCCTCCATCGATTGGCTGGATTCTACCGATGCCTACCCTACCCTTGTTAGAGATCGTCCGACAGCCTATATCCTTCCACCGGAATATGAAAATATCGCCAAGAAACTTCAGTTATTGGGAGTAGAAGTTAAAAAATTAAAAAAACCTATGAAAATAGCTGTTGAAAGCTATAGGGTCAAGGATTTAAAAGTTTCCGCTGAACTGGAAAGCGGACATTCCACAAGGGAAGTCACGACAACCGTTACTTCAACAACTCGGGATTTCCCAAAAGGAAGCTATGTTTTCGACATGGGCCAGCCTGATGCCAACTTCATCCCCCTTGCCCTCGAACCTGAAGGCATTGACAGCTATGTGACATTCAATTTCATCCCGGCTGATAAAGGAAAAGAACTGCCGATTTACCGCTATATGCAGCCATCTTCCTTACCAGTTAAATGATGCATAGTATCTAAATGACGCTTCGGCAGCTTTCATTGCCAAAGCGTTTTTAGTTTCCACCTCCTTTATTCATGCGGGACGAGGCGCCTGACATGATTTCTTGAATGCGACGACAAGTTTTGAATATACATATAAACGGAAAATGTGTTTTTAGAGGAGGAAAGTCATTGAACCAACATGTACAATTGGAAATAAATCGCCTTGTTCATCGCTTGAAACAAGACCAATCCGCTGATGGTTCGTGGAATTATCCCTTTGACACCGGGATAACGGCAGATGCCTATATGATCATATTATTGAAAATTTTAGATATGGAAGATGCTCCTCTTATAGAGGCTTTAGTAAAAAGAATCGAAAGCAAGCAAACGGAAAACGGTTCATGGAAACTTTTCCAAGACGAGAAGGACGGCAATGTTACGGTTACGATCGAGGCTTATTATGGCCTTCTTTTTAGCGGACTCCGCAATAAGAACGATCCCCATATGAGGAAAGCCAAACAATTCATTCTTTCCAAGGGTGGCATCAAACAGGCCAAAATGTTAACGAAAATGATGCTTACTGTTACCGGACAATATCAATGGCCGCGCCTATTCCCCATTCCTCTCGAAGTGGTCTTACTTCCTCCGACCTTTTTCGTCAGCATTTATGATCTTTCCGTATATTGGCGGGTCAACATGATTCCATTGCTATTGCTTGGCCATAAAAAGTTTCAGATCAAAACCCCGGACACGCCAAGTTTAAAAGAATTATTTCAAACAAGGGAGGACCTTTCCGAAGAGCATGCATGGGAAGAGTATCGTACCGAGGAATATCGTTCCTTCTTTTCCAAACTTCAAACAGGCGTCAAAACTCTGATTGGTTATCCCGATTATTTACATTCCTTAGCCTTGGATTCAACGAAAAGGTTCATGCTCGACAGGCTGGAACCAGACGGGACACTGTACAATTATTTCGGTTCTACCTTTTTCATGATCTTTGCCCTCCTTTCAATTGGATATTCGAAAAAGGATCCAGTGATACTAAAGGCCATTGCCGGTCTGAAGGGGATGGCCTGCTCCATTGAGGGACACACACATATCCAGTTCACGACGCCCCATGTTTGGAATACCTCCTTAATAAGCTACGCCCTTCAAGAAGCTGGCATACCTCCCAAAGACCCAACGGTCAAGGCCGCCAATCAGTACTTACTGTCACGCCAGCATTATATGTATGGAGATTGGCTGATCCATAATCCCAACACGATTCCAGGCGGCTGGGGGTTCTCGGATTTCAATACCATGAATCCGGATGTCGATGATACGACCGCCTCACTGCGGGCGCTGGCTAAGCAACTGCAAGCAAAACCGGATAATCGGGACAGCTGGCAGCGCGGTGTCTCCTTCACGATATCCATGCAAAATGATGATGGCGGATTTCCAGCCTTCGAACGGAATAACGACAATAAATGGCTGCATCTTCTTCCTATAGAGGGTTCGAAATATCTCCTGACTGACCCTTCTACCGCTGATTTGACAGGAAGAACGCTGGAATTCCTCGGGAACTATACAAATATGAAGAAGCCGGAAGAAGTCAGTAAAAGAGCGGTGGATTGGCTATTGGAAGACCAGAAGCGTGACGGCTCCTGGTATGGGCGCTGGGGCATCTGCTATCTATATGGCACATGGTCTGCACTGACCGGCATGAAGGCAGCAGGGCAAGCCACTGGACATCCATCCATCCAAAAAGCCTTAACTTGGTTGAAGAAAATTCAAAATGAAGATGGTGGCTGGGGTGAATCTTGTTACAGTGATATTAAGCAACGATATATCCCCCTCGGAGAAAGTACACTGACACATACAGCTTGGGCTGTGGATGCGTTAATATCGGCATCCGAAAAGCCGACAGCCGAAATCGAAAAAGGCATTGCCTATCTCATCCGTGCAGGTCAGCAGGACAGTTGGACCAATGATTATCCTGCAGGCCAGGGAATGGCCGATTTTTTGTATATACATTATCATAGCTATCGCTATATTTATCCCCTTTTAGCCTTAAGTCATTACAATAAAAAATTCCTGAAGACTTAATTGCCAGTTTTTTTTATCATATAAGGGTGAATATGTGGATTACCTGTGGAAAAGTAGTGAATAACACCGGAAAGTTATCCACAATCCGAGGTTATCCACATTCATTTATCCGTAAATGTGCTAAAAGCAAGAAATTTCCCGTCATATTTGTTGATTAATTCATTTCGGACATGTAATAATAACTTGTTTTATCCAGGCTTTGTGGATAGTTTGGGGATGATCACTATTATGTGAAAACTTTATCCAGTTTATCACTATAAAATTCTATCGCCTTAGCATAAGATTGTATGTCTCGATCCTTAGAGGTTTCGGCAATTATCTTCAATAAAGACTCCATTGCAAGATCGTGTTGGCCCAAATTATAAAAAGCCATGGCCCTGAATACCAATAAAGCCTTATCCTCAGGAAACTTCGCCAGCCCCGATTCCAATGTCTGTCTTGATTTTTCATATTCCCCTATGGTGCGATATGTGCTCCCCAATCCTATGCAGGCCCCTTTTGCCTCCTCCTCCGGCAAACCTAATTTGAGAGCCGCTTCATAATAGGGCACCGCCTTTACCTCATGTCCGAGAATATCCAAACTCCAGGCACACTGATACTGTATGACTGCATCACCGGGATTTTGATTTGCCAAATCCATCAATAATCGATTGGATTTTTTGAATTCTTTTTTTCCTCTTAATGACAGTGCGATTTCCAAATCTCCCATTACTATTCCTCCATTGTATAAGATTCCTTATTGCCCCTATTCGCGATTCCTTTTTTTAATTCCTTTATAACCGCAAATATTTTTAAAGTGTCATCAGCTATACGGTGGTTTCTCCCCCCATCCGCCTCTTCATATAACGGAAGTTTCTTCTTTTCCCCTAATTTCGCTTGAGAACCATAATGGCATAAAAAAAGGATCTGCCATTCGGCAAATCCTTTCATGCACTTCAGTTCATGATCATTCTTAGATCACAGATTACCATCGATTAATCATCCAATTGGTTTTTCAATACTTTTCCCGTGGTGGCATCTACCACTACATCATATTCCTTTTGTCCTTGTTTTAATTCCAGCTCGTACACAAGGGTGCCATTCTCCGAATCAAGCTCCATGTCCGTTACTTGACCATCCACCGCTTTCAAGGCAATCTTTTCGGCTTGATCACTGCTGATTTTTGCAGTTTCCGCCGCTTGTTGTGTGCTCATATCGTCATCGTCTCCGTCTTCCATTTCCTGAGAAAGTATCTCTCCTTTTTCAGCATCAACGTCAACTTCTTGATAGCCTTCTTTCGTTTTAACGGTCATCTCATAGGTCATCGGCTGGTCCCAATCCTTTTCAAATTGAGTAACTTCCCCGCCTAGTTTTTCTGAAATCATTTTGACAGCCTCATCCTCGGATAGGTTACCCTTATTGACTGCATATACCGCCGTTCCAGCAGCACCGCCGAAAAGTAAAACGGAGGCCATGGACACCGTCATGATCACCTTTTTCCTTTGAATGATACCTTCTTTAATCGTACTCCACTGTTTTTTCATGAATGAATTCCTCCTTTAAGTTGTTACCTTAATAATAAGCATCCTTCATGAAACGAACATGAGCGTTAGATTAGAATTTGATGAGAAAGAGTAATCGTCACCAACGTTCCCTCTCCCACTTCGCTTTGAATCTCCAATTTACCTTCGAATGACTCGACCAGCGTCCGGGCGATGGAAAGCCCGAGTCCATTGCCTCCCGTTTTCCTTGCCCTCGATGAATCCACGCGATAAAAACGTTCGAATACATGTGGGAGATGTTCCGGTGATATCCCTGCACCGTGATCTTTCACACCGATGAAAATTTCATCGGCCTGCCGTTTTATCATGATCTGAATATTTGATTCACTGTATTTCATAGCATTGTCCAATAGGATGACAATCACCTGTTCAAGCTTACTGGAAATGGTCATTGCATATATTTCCTTAAACTCTGATTCTATCGTTATTTCACGATTTACCGTCCTTCTGAATGTTTGGGCAATCCCTTCACAAAACGAAATAATTTCTATTTTCCCTTCCACATCTGCTGAAGGTTCCGTTTGGGAAGCAGACTGCAGAAGATGTTCTGTCAGCTTTTTCATCCGGACGGCTTCATGATGGATTGCCTCCACCGCCTCTTCCTGAATCGCCTCATCCTTCATTCCCCAGCGTTTCAATAGGGAAGAGTAGCTTTCTATGACCGTAATCGGTGTTTTCAATTCATGTGAAGCATCTGAAAGGAATTGCTGCTGTTGGTTATAATTCCGCTCCAGCCTTTCTATCATCCTGTTGAATGCCACTCCCATCACCTGCAGTTCATCCTTTGATTGATCCGATACCGGTATCCGTTTGAATTCCCCGCTTTTCTCAATATCGTTCATCGTTCCGCTCATGATCGATATCGGTTTGAGGATCAGGTTGGCCAGCCACTTACCGGCAAGAATGGATAAAAGAATGACAAAAAGCGATGCACCGCCTAAAACGAAGGCAAGCGTCGATAAATTATCAAGGAGGGTATCTTGCGGCTGTGTGACCTCGATCATCCCTAGCTTCTTCCCTTCATCAGGATAAGGATAACGGTAGGTCATTACATATTCCCCGTCAGCTTTGGTAAAATCATAACCTTTCTCGTTAATGGCTTTAATCGCAAGCCCCTCAAGGTCCTCTTCATCGGTAAATGATTTTACCAACCTTCCATCAGTATCGAATATCCGCACCATTCCATCGTCAGGGATATACGGCTCCATTAAATCGGGATCACCGGAAATCAAATCTTTCGTCAGGATATTTTCTTCAATTAATGAGGCTTGATCTTCAAGCAGATCCCTTTCCCTCTCTACCGATATCCAAAGGAAGGCGATTAAAACGATGATACTCAACAATATAAGCATGACGCTTAAAAAAAGACTGGAATACGTTTGGATTTTCGTCCGGATCTTCATACTGGCTCCTTCAAGCTGTAACCTACACCACGGTATGTATGTATGAGCTGCAGCTCAAAGGGATAATCTATTTTTTTGCGTAAATAACGGATATACACATCGACCACATTCGTATCCCCTGCAAAATCATATCCCCATACATGTGTCAGGATTTGCTCCCTCGAAAGTACTTGATTTTTATTTTGCAAAAGATAAACCAGCAAATCGAACTCGCGGGAAGTCAGCTCAATCCTTTTGCCTTGCCTGTGAATGTCCCTTGTACCAAGGTTCAACTTCAGATCATGGATCTTTAGTTCATCCACTTCCCCTTCTGATTGGCACTCCCTTACATTGGTACGGAAGCAAGCACGGATCCGTGCAAGCAGCTCTTCAATTTCAAACGGTTTCGTTACATAATCATTTGCACCATGGTCAAGGCCATTCACCTTGTCTGGCACAGCATCCCTTGCCGTTAGAAGGATGACCGGTGTCGATCCATTCTTTTTCCGATAACGCCTAAGTACTTCTATGCCATTCAGCTCGGGCAGCATCACATCCAATAAGATTAAATCCCAATCCTCGGCTTCTGCCCTTTCCAGCCCTGTCTTTCCGGTAAATGCCGATTCTGTTTGATAACCCTCATGATTAAGTTCCAGCTGGAGAACCCTCGCAATTTTTTCTTCATCTTCTATAATTAAAATTCTTTTATTCATGATCATCACCACCTACCCCTTAGTGTACTGAAGAAATATGAAAATATCATGAGAAATTGAACCCTCCGCATGAAATAATGATTTTAATTTTTGTGCCTTTAAAAAAGGTCAAAAAAAAGAACCGGATGTGAAAAGTCCAAGAGGGTCTTTACAGACACCATACACATTCCTCACAATCATTAAGAATTTCCCCATAGCTAAATAATAAAAGCCTAGGTATCAATGGATAACCATAATAAAAAGACTATGGAATATTTCCATAGTCACAGTTTGTCGACAAAATGGGGTTCGGAACGGCCTCATCCCAAATAACTGGCTTGGTAAACAGTCAGCAGAAAGAGAGCGGATCTTTGATAACAGCTAGAGCGTTGATTTCCTCTCCAGGCACTCGCTTTCCGCGGGCGGTCCGGGAGCCTCCTCGGCGCTTTTTGCGCCTGTGGGGTCTCCCTTGAACACGCTTTTCCCGCAGGAGTCTCGTACCTTCCGTTCCAATCAACTGGATTGCTTTTTAAAGAAAAGACTGTAGTCTGGTCTCATCCCTGACTTGATTAAGAAATGGTTGCACTTTGGGTTTTTTATTGTTTAATGAAACCTCATTTGATTGAAGAAATATGCGACACTCCTGCCGAAAAACTGGCTAGCCAAGACCCCACAGGCGCTTGCGGCGAGGAGGCTTGGCAGACAGTCGGCGGAAAGGGAGCGGATTTCTTCAATCAACTGGATCGTTTAATAATGATCCATTTCATTCACCGGTCCAATGCTGGTCAATGAATTTATCGCGTCCCGATTTCGCACGGTCCGCTTTATAATCATCTTTGTTTTTTTTATGATAGCCTTGATGGTATTCTTCGGCAGGATAGAAGGTTTGGGCCGGAAGGATTTCCGTTACGATGGGTTTCTGGAACTTCCCGCTCGCTGCTACCTTTTCTTTCGCTTCAAGAGCCAGTTTTTCTTGAGCTTCATCATGATAGAAGATGGCCGTCCGATATTGGCTACCCCTGTCATGGAATTGACCGCCATCATCGGTTGGATCAATTTGCTGCCAATATAGTTCCAGCAATCTTTCATAAGGAAATAACTGAGGATCGAAAGTGATTTCCACGACTTCATAATGCCCCGTAGCTCCCGTCTTCACTTCCTCGTAAGTCGGGTTTTCAACATGTCCTCCCGAATAACCGGATACGATCCCCCCAATCCCCGGTAGTTCTTCAAATGGTGTCACCATGCACCAAAAACAGCCTCCAGCAAATGTAGCCTTTTGCATAATGGTCTTCCCCTTTCCTGTATGTAATAAAAATTAATATACCATATTCCAATCCTGACACTGTGCTTTTTCGATTTGAGAAGCCGCCATTAAATGCGCCAAAAATGATTTACCTTTGATCAATCTTTTGACCAGCCCTTTTCCTTGAATCTTACAATCGCTTCAACGCGGTTGCTTACATCCAATTTATCAAGGATGACCGATATATAATTACGAACCGTTCCATTAGTCAGATAAAGCTGGCTTGCGATTTCTTTTGTGGTCTTACCATCCGCGATCAATTTGAGCACTTGGCACTCTCGTTCAGTCAAAGGGTTTTCTTCTTCGAAAGCCATATCCACCAGCTCAGGAGCATAAACGCGCCGCCCATCCATGATGACACGGATCGAGTTCGCCAGTTCATCACTTGGGCTATCCTTCAACAGATATCCACCTACTTCTGCCTTTCTGGCTCTTTCAAAATACCCAGGACGTGCAAAAGTGGTCAAAATGATGACTTTGCATTGGTGGCCCTGATCCTTGATTTCCTCCGCTACATCGAGCCCGGTTTTAACTGGCATTTCAATATCGGTTATGCAGATATCCGGCTTTAATTGATTGACGAGATTCATTGCTTCTTCCCCATTGCTCGCTTTTCCTACAACTTCCATGTCACTTTCCAAATCAAGGATGGAACCTAGCGCGCCAAGCAGCATCCGCTGATCTTCGGCAATTACGATTCGAATCAATGTCAATCCCTCCTATCCATTATTTTTTATAGCATTCGGAACCCTTATATAAAGTGTCGTTCCATCTGTTGATTGAATATCCAGGCTGCCATTAACGAATTCGAGCCTTTCTTTCATTCCTTGAAGCCCATTGCCTTTAAAAAACTCTGATCTATGTGAAAGCCCCACTCCATTATCCTTCACTGTGATCGTCACTCCTGTTTGTAATTCTTCAATGACGATATGACAGCAGTCGGCACCGCTATGTTTGACGATATTGGTCACAGCTTCTTTCAAGCACATGCTTAAAACCGTTTCAACAAGCAATGGGGTATCTTTCAATTCCGTGGTGCCTTCCAAATTGAATTCTATCCCTGCCGCTTTCAATATTTGCTTGACCCGGATGATTTCATCGCTAAGCTTGGCCCCACGCATTTCCGACACCATTTCACGTACTTCCTTGAGTGCCGTCCTCGCCGTTTGACGGATATCCTTGATTTCCTTCTTGGCCGACTCCGGATTCAAATCGATCAATTTCCCTGCAAGGTCACTTTTCAAGCCAATCAAAGACAGCTTTTGTCCAAGTGTATCATGTAAGTCACGGGCAATCCGCTGACGTTCTTCCATTTTGCCAAGCTCTGATATTCTTTTATGTGCGTCCTCCAATTGTTCTTCCAGCCTGCCCCGTTTATTTCGATTATATGTGTTGAATGGGAGCAGGATCACGCCTACCACACAAATGAGCATAAAGGGAAATTGCGAAAAGAATGTAGGGTCTTTCATGATGAATCCAATATTGACAGACACGATGGTAGCCAATAGCTGGATCGAATATAATACGAAAAAGCCAACCTTATTTTGAACATTCCCAATAAAGAATGCTAAAAAAAGCGAAAAGTAAATATAGCTGAAAAATATGGTCATGGATATGGATATGACTATTTGTATCGCCGTCCATACGTATACGGGCCATCCCTTCGAAACAAATGAGAGACCATATGATATGAAAAACAAAATGATCATGACGATTCCAAAGACTATCTCCAACATCGAAGAGGATTTGAAGATGAAATAAAAAGGTAGGATACAAAAAATGATCCAGACATAAGGGCTCAGCCCTGTGTTTTTCGGAAAGATATGATACCAACTTTGCATGGCGCCGCCTCTATTTCTTTTTACCCTAGTATATACTAAGGAGTTTCATCAAAAAACCACCCAATGGAAATTGAATGGTTTTTGATGAACTATTTATTTTTCTTGAAGACTTGGACGTTTATTATTGATTTCCACCTTAGGTTTTGTTTCATTTAGACGTTCCTTAATCTCTTTAAAACTTACAAACGTCTTGTTTTCTCCATCATATAGGCGGAAGCGTAGTGATTTTAAACTTGAACTAATGGTGATTGTCGTTGCCTGCTGCAATGGCAGGGTGGAATCATGGACTTTTTCCAGATTATAGTTTGGCACTCTTGGACTAAGATGATGCACGTGGTGAAAACCGATATTACCTGTTACCCATTGCAAAACCTTTGGAAGTTTATAATAAGAACTTCCATCAATGGCAGCCTTCACATAATCCCATTCCGATTCCTCTTCGAAATAAGAATCTTCGAACTGATGCTGTACATAAAACAGCCAGATGCCCAGTGATCCCGTTACAAAAAGCATCGGTACCTGAATCATCAGGAATGCCTGCCATCCGATAGCCAAGCATAAAAAACCATAAATTGCCACGATTGCGGCATTTGTCAAATACGTATTCATCCGTTCTTTCTTTTTAGCGCCCTTTTTATTCAGACGGTTCGATACAAGAAATAGATAAAATGGACCTAATCCAAACATGACGATCGGATTTCTATATAAACGGTAAGCCAGACGCCCCCAGAATGAAGCGGCGATATATTCATCAACGGTCATGATCCAAATATCTCCTGTACCGCGTTTGTTTAAATTACTGCTCGTTGCATGATGTATGGAGTGGCTATGCTTCCATTGTTCATACGGAAATAATGTAACGATTCCACTGATTGTACCCAGGATGCCATTCGCTTTCCTGCTTTTGAAAAACGATTGATGACAGCAATCATGGAAAATGATGAAAATCCTGACTACGAATCCTGAAGCCAGGACGGCAAATAAAAGGGTCAGCCAGTATGAAATGGTTAAGCTTTGATAAGCTAAAAACCATAACAGGAAAAATGGCGGAAATGTATTTATAAGCTGTTTCACGCTTGATTTAGTATTGGATTTTTCAAAAGGGGCAATATCTTTTCTCAATTGTTTTTGATTATGATTATGATTACTCATGATTTCCTCCTCATAATATATAGGAATGGAGTGGTTATACTTACATCTCTTCTTTAAGTATAGGAATAATAACCGATTTTCTATAGTCATAAACGTCAATTCCCTGCCATGACACTTGTCATATACTTGTCTGCTTCAACACTTCTCACACGTATTTTTTCCTCTTTCATCATTTTTACACTTCAAAAAAAGACGATGAATCCAATCAATCTGATTCCAAGAAAATGCCTGACATTTATTCGATCCAATAAAAAAAGATCCGCCGCTTGGCGAACCCATTTATAACTTGATGGCATACACCCGTTCAGGACGTCCTACCGTGCCATATGTTAAATCGGCATCAATTTTTTCCTCTGACATCAAGTGCTCCAGATAACGTCTTGCCGTTGTCCTGCTCACCCCGATCTCCTTTGCCACTATTTCGGCAGTTAACCCAGGGGAGGATTTCCCCAACACAACCATCACCTTCTCCAAAGTCATCCGATCGATCCCTTTTGGCAGTGAAGCCTGTTCTCTCTCTTTTTCTTTCATATCCTTTCGCAAAAGCTTATCAACCTGTTGCTGCGTTACGGGAAAATTGCCCTTTTCCAATTCAGACAGCTTAATGTGATACTCTTGATATCGGAGTAGGGACTGCTTGAAACGTTCAAATGCGACAGGCTTGATAATATAATCAAATATGCCGATTTTGATAGCTTCCTGGACTTTTTCGATTTCTTTAGCAGCCGTTATCATAATGACATCCATTTGTTTGCTTTGCTGCTTGATTTCTTTCAGGATATCAAGCCCATTCATATCCGGAAAATACATGTCGAGCAGCAATAGATCCGGCTGCATGATTTCAATGAAGCTTTTGGCTTCGTCATAGCTTGAGGCGATCCCGATCGTTTGAAAACCCTCAAGCTTTTCGATGAATAGCTTTTGTATTTCGGCAATCCGCAGGTCATCTTCTACGATTAAAACTTCTATATCGCGATTGGCCATCATGAAATCACCCCTCTGTTTTTTGGCAGTGCTACAGTAAATATCGTATATTCCCCTTCTTTCGTCGAAAAAGTGATATACCCCCCTAATCCATCTATCGCTTCCTGAACAAGGCTCAAACCTATACCTGAATTGGTTTGATGGCTTTTCGTCGTAAAGCCGTTCTGGAAAATCAGTTCGGTAACATCTGAATTCATCCCTTTTCCATTATCTTCAACCTCTATGATCAACTCTTTACCCAAGTCCGTGACGAACAACGATACCCTTTTTTCCTCCCTATCGTTTGCCCGTACAGCTTCGAAGGCATTATTTATGAGGTTGCCGATGATCGTCACTAATAAATCCCGATCTATTTCGGATGGAATATCTTTAAAACTGCTCTCTCTATCAATTGTAAAATCAATTTTCAGCTCGCTCGCTAAACTCACCTTCCCTAAGATGAACCCAGCAATAATCGGATCAGGTATTTCCTTCATTAGAAAGTGAATGAAGCCTTGGGTGACATCGACTTCCTTCGATATGAAATCCATTGCTTCTTTATATGAACCGAGTTGAATCAGGCCTAGCAGTGTATAGAGCCGATTCGAATATTCATGTGTCTGGGCCCTCAGCCCTTCTGCATATGCCTTTACATGTGACAGTTCCTGAAGGAGATTGGATAGTTCCGATTTATTTCTTAAACTTGCAACGGCACCGATGATTTCACCCTGTCCATTCAAAATGGGGATCCGGCTTGCCAAAAAAACTTCACCGTCTATCATGAATTCCTGATCATACTCGGCCCGTGCCGTGCTGACTACATCTAGCAAATGTGTTTGCGTTATGACTTCTTCAATTTTTTGCCCGCGAAGCATGACGTCTTTAGGGATATGAAGGATTTTATGCGCCGTTTCATTGACGACCGTGATTTTCCCATGAACATCAATGGCAATGATGCCTTCGTGAATGGATTCCAAAATGGCATGCTTCTCTTGAAACATCCAGGCGATCTCTTTCGGCTCCAGACCCAATATCGCCTTTTTTATATTGTATGAAATGAAAAAGGCTATCAATAAACCGCCAATTAATATAAAAGAGATGATCCAGACGATCTTTCTTTGTATACTGGACACTTCTTTTTCAATATCATCCTGAAGGTAGCCAACAGAGACGACTCCAATGACTTTTTCATTTGCGATTATCGGGGATTTCCCCCTTATGGAAGGACCCAATGTCCCAGTGGACTCCGTGATGATGGATTTCCCATCCCACACTTCGGCGTTATCTCCCCCTACCATTTTCCTCCCGATCATATCGGGATTTGGATGGGACAGCCGTGTTTCATTCTTATCGCCTATTACTATGAATTCCGCATCGATCTGCCTGCGAATCCTTTCCGCGATGGGCTGGATGATTACAGAGGGATTATCCGTTCGAAAAGCTTGTTTAATATCAGGCAGCAAAGAAATGGTCTGGGCAACCGACAATGCTTTTTCCCCTGTTTCCTGCTTCAGGTTATTTTCCAGGATATTTATAAAAATAACTTCAAAGATTCCGCCCATTAAGATGATTAACGTACAGATGCCCAGCATCAACTTGGTGTGTAAACGCATTCAATCACCTCTACTTACATCATATAAAAAAAAACCCCTTTAAAAAAGGAGTTTTTTCACAACATTCAGAAAATACGGGTTAACCTTCAATATTGATGACAACATCCTTCCCTCTCTTCTTAAGCAAAACCGGAATGAGCAGCCATAATGCCGTTATGATCAGGAATGTCAGGGAAAGCGGCCGAGTGAAAAACAAACTGTAATCCCCATCGGATATCGTCAGGGCCCTGCGCATATTATTTTCTATCATCGGTCCTAAAACCAGTCCTAATACCAATGGGGCGATTGGATAATCATTTTTACTTAAGAAATATCCCAAGACCCCGCATCCTAATAATAGCAATAAATCATAAGTCGATACTTGTACAGCATAAACGCCAAAAATGGAAATCGCGATAATGATCGGAATCAAATATTTCTTTGGCGTTTCTATGATTTTCGCAAAAACCTTAACGAGTGGGAGATTAAGGATGAGGAGCATCAGATTCCCGATGAACATACTGGCGATGAGCCCCCAAGCCACCTGAGGATGGTCCTCGAATAATAATGGACCTGGCTGAACATTGTACATCATGAGCGCACCCATTAAAATCGCCGTTGTACCGGAACCCGGAATTCCCAGCGTCAATAATGGAATCATCGCTCCGCCAGATGCCGCATTATTGGCCGTTTCAGGTCCAGCCACCCCAGCGATCGCCCCTGTACCAAATCTCCAAGGTTTTTTTGAAATCCGTTTTTCCATAAGATATGAGAAGAAAGATGCAAGAGTAGCCCCTGCACCCGGCAGGATCCCTACAAAGAAACCTAAGAGCGACCCCCTCGCAATGGGACCCGCGGATTCCTTGAATTCTTCTTTGGAAGGAATCAAATTTTTGATCTTTGCAATTTCCCCGTCATCCTCTTCTTTTTCCAAGATTGTCTTGAATACTTCTCCAAGTGCGAATAGACCGACTGCGATCGTCAGGAATTCGACCCCTTGATACAGCCAAGGAATGTCGAATGTAAAACGGGCGATCCCGGATACATTATCGATTCCTATCGTCCCGATCAACAAACCGCAAACCGTCATGATCAGTGCCTTGGTTACTGATTTTCCCGCGAGGCCGCTGACGGCCGCCAACCCTAGAAGCATGAGCGAAAAATACTCCGCCGGACCGAATTTAATGGCAATCGTCGATAATGGCTGAGCCAAGGCAATCATGGCGATAAGGGTCACTATCCCTCCGACGAAGGAACCGATTGCCGAAATGGATAAAGCACTACCGGCCCTTCCCTTTTTCGCCATTTGGTAACCATCCAATGTGGTGACGACAGAAGAAGATTCGCCAGGTGTATTCAATAGGATTGAAGTTGTCGACCCTCCATACATCGCTCCATAATAAACACCTGCAAGTAAAATGATGGCGCTTGTTGCCGCTTGCTCTGGTGGAAGTCCCCCTGTAATCGAAGCGGTTACCGGAATCAAAAGAGCCACCCCGCTCATCGGCCCGATCCCTGGCAAAACGCCGACAGCCGTACCGATCAATACTCCGACAAATGCAAAAAGGATGTTATACCAAGTTAGTGCTGTTTCAAATCCATGCATTAAATAATCAAAAGTGCCCACTTCACATCCCCCTTCCTTTTATGAAAACCAGATTGGCCAACCCGGCAGTGTTCCCTTTAATACATTCACGAATAAATAATAGATGATTCCGGAAAATCCTGCGGAAATGATGAGCGATGTCACCCACTTATTCCGTTCCATCGTTTGAAAGCAAACAAACAAAAAGAGAAAGGTCGTAATGACATATCCTATCGTTTCCAATGTCAAAATATAAATCAAGGTGGAGAGCAGAATGATGATGAAGGGTTTATATTCCAGCTTTCCCTTACCCGATTCCTGCACCTTGCTCCGAAATGCCTCATAGAACAGGCGAATACTTAAAACAGCAAGAACGAGCCCCAATACAAAAGGGAAAATGTCCGGTCCTACCGAACTTCCATAAGAAGAACTGGCCAGTTTCCTGCTTCCTATCATGAACAGCACCCCGACAGCCAGAAAGGCTACAGATGCAAAGCGATCAAATTTCACGTCCATTCTAATCCCTCCATTTCAGAAAATAAGAAGAAGGTGAAAGCACCTCCTTCTCCCCGATTATTTTTCCATGCCTAAAGCTTCTAATAATTGTTGCACCTGTTTTTCCTGTTCTTTTAAAAACCTACTGAATTCTTCACTATTTTTATATTCCTGTTCCCATCCTTGAACTTCCACTTCCTTTTTCCATTCAGAAGTTTCAACTAGCTTTGCAATGGTTCCGTCCCAATAGGTTTTCGCTTCATCAGACATATTCTGAGGTCCAAAAACCCCTCTCCAAATCGTGAATTCAGCATCAACACCCTGTTCCTTTGCCGTCGGTATGTCTTTAAGATCGCCACCCAAACGTTCAGTCGAGGTTACGGCCAACACTCTAATCTTCCCTGCTTTTAAAAATTCCCTGACACTGGATGCATCCGTTCCAATCACATCTGCATTACCGCCAAGCAATGCCGTAATCGCTTCCCCGCCCCCGTCGTACGAAACGTATTTAAGTTCAGTTGGATTCAAGCCATATTCATAGGCTGGAAGAATGGAAATCAAATGATCCATTGATCCAGGAGCCGATCCTCCTGCAAAGGTCAGCTTACGCGGATCATTCTTCACCGCTTCCAGCACTGATTTCAAATCCTTGAATTCAGAATCCGCCTTTACCACTATTGCCCCATAATCCTTTGTCAGCTGCGCTAAAGGGGTCGTATTTTTATATCCATAAGGACTGTTCCCTTCTTTTTTAAGGTTATTGATGATGACAGGCGGTGAATTCACGAACAGCATGTCATTATTATCCGCTTGCTGTGTTGCATAATCCGCCATGAAGACTGCGCCCCCGCCACCGGGTTTGTTTTCGACGGTCAATGGCTGGTTCACCAGTTTTGTCTCACTCAAGACCTTTGTAAATGAACGGGCGGTTAAATCCCATCCCCCGCCTGCGCCCGATGGAGCAACGACCGTTATGGCTTTTTTCGGATAGCCTGTGCTTTCTTTCTTTTCTCCTGATGTATCCGAACTGCTGCATGCACCTAGACTTAAAGCTAACGAACCCGCCAATATGACCGCTGAAATCTTTTTACGAGAAAACATAATAATCCTCCTTTTGAAAGCGTTTTCTTAATTCTACAAAAATATCTTCCTTTTCTTTGATTATTAACCTAAGATGCATAAATTCCATAACCTCTATAATGTTCATAAAGTTTTATCAGGAGACATGGGAAAAAGGCCCGCCCATTATGAGCAGCCCTGCTAGAATAGTATTTTTGATAGATATACGACCACCGTTACCGTTATACTGCTGAATAAAGTCGACATCAAGACTGCCTGTGCCGCATACTCCGGATGATTGTCATATTCCAAAGCGAATAATGCGCTGTTTCTCGATGTTGGAAATGAGCTTGCGATAAATAATCCCTGAGCGACAGTCCCTTCCAGGCCCAGCAGGAGGATGATCAGGAATGCGATGGATGGCGAGAGTATTAACCGGCCAATCAAGCTAAGGATAAGCGGAAGCGGAAATTGCGTCATTTTCAAATAGGCACTCTGTGCACCCAATGTAATCAAGGCAATGGCTATGAAAGCACTCGCGATATTTTCAATCGGGGTCCATAAGAACAGCGGAATGTCGAAAGAAGCGGAATGTAATAGAAAACCGAGTAATAAAGCATAAATGACGGGGTTCTTCAAGAACTCGCGAATGGCGCCCTTCGCACTTTTTGTATGGACGGAAACGGAATTCATCAATCCATAGGTATAGGTCAACAGGTTTTGAAAAATGATCACGATGACTTGGATCGACAGGCCAAGAGGATTACCATTAAAAACCATCTGGCTGACGGGTAACCCGAAATTGGCTGAGTTATTCAGGACTACACTATTTTTAAACGTGGCAGAAAGACTTTGATCAAACCTGGCAAGTTTAGCAATCACTGTACTCACGATGATGAGGCTTACTGCTTGAAGGGCAAGGAAGCTGAATATCTGGACAATCATTCCCCCGCCCATTTTACTTTGATATATATTGACAAAGCTAATGGCCGGCATGAGCAGGAAGTGATTCAATTTAGACAGCGTATTCATATCCAACTTGAATTTACGATGCAGGATGGCCCCAGCCCCTATTAGGAAAAAGACCGGCACAATGACATTCAATACGATCAGAAACAGGACACTCACTTGACTTCCTCTCCATTCCTTAGGCAAATTCCTGATGATTTACATCTCCCATCTATCATAATCCCGGGATAACCATAGTTAAAATACCAATAAATTATCGTTATCCATTCAAAAAAGGAATGACAAAAAAAGCACAGAGATTTCTGCGCTTCCAGTTAAATATCACTCATGAAATCGACGTCTTTGACAAATTCGACAAACGCTTTGACCAGTTTTAATTCCAGCGACTTTTCATGATATAACATCCACGTATTCCTGATAAGGGGATTACCTTGCTTATCCTTGAGGTCCATTTGACGGAGATTTTGGTCTTTCTCCAATAAAACACTGGGGAGGATGCCATATCCCAGGCCATTCCTGACCATTTCTTTGCATGTATCACCTTTGTCCACTTCCATCCCAACCAAAGGCGGTCCTGAAAAATTGTCTCTCCACCAATTATCGATCATTGTTTTCAATAAAGCATCCGTCCCATAATCGATCCTCGGCAGTAAAGGCAGGTCCCGGACTTCGATTTCTTCCTTGGAAGCAATACAAATCGTTTCCTCAAAAAGATGGTGCCTTGATCCTGCCCATTGATAGTCCCCCCGAACGATCCCTACATGCACTTCTTCCTTGTAAATGAGGTTCAGCACTTCTTTACTCCAACCAGTGGTTACATGGAAATCCACTTTAGGATATCGCTCACGGAATAATCTCAACAGGCCTGGCAATTTATGCAGCGTGATATAGTTGGAAACACCCAGCCTTAATGTCCCACTGATCTCCTGGCCCATATTGAACGCTGTCTCTTTTATCTGCCGGAGCCTGATCAGCATCTCATCTGCACAGTTGGCCAAATATTCTCCTTGAGGGGTGAACTGCACTCCCCTTGTTCCCCGCTCCACAATCTTTAGATTGAACTCCTTCTCTATTTGTTGAATTCGTTTCGTTAAAGAAGGTTGCGATATATATAGACTTTGCGCCGTTTTAGTAATGTTCTTATGCTCATGCAACACCTTTAAAATATGCCAATCCCTTTCATTCATAACCCTTCCCCCGATACCGCTTTTTCCTTGAATGTCTTATCCAAACTGTACCATAAAAGGCTTGTTGGCATATCCAGCCATGCCGGCAAGGACTTTCCCAAAGCGCATTCTCCAGCCCGCCTTAGGAGCAGCATCTTTCAAGCGGAGGACGCTCAGTCATTCAATTGAATTCTTTCAGGGCATGTATAGATATTCAGTGAATCATTACGAATGAACCCGACCGTGGTGATTCCCAATCCTTCAGCCAACTCCAAGGCCAATTCGGTTGGAGCGGATTTCGAGAGTATCAGTTCACAGCCGATTTTCGCCACTTTCAAGAGAATTTCCGATGAAATCCGGCCGCTGAACACGATAGCTTTCCCATCTATCGAAATACCATTTTTCAAGCAATGGCCGTATATCTTGTCCAAGGCATTATGCCGTCCGATGTCCATCCTGCTTAATACGAGGCCATCGACATCGCATAGAGCGGCATTGTGGACCCCTCCTGTGTTCTGGAAGGTGACAGCGGAATTTTGTAAATCCTTCATCAAGCGGAAGCAGTCATCGGGAGTCAGTCTCACCGAAACATTATCCATTTTCTTGGCAGTCAATGCATCATTCACAAAGACGAACCCTTGTCTGCTCATTCCGCAGCATGATGTAATATACCGCTTATTTTGAAAGTCCTGGAAGTAGGGATTCACTTTATCTGTCTTCACATGAACAAAGCCTTCTTTTTCCTGGACCCAGATTTCTTTTATCTCATCATAATTTTTGATGATGCCTTCCGAAGCCAAATAACCGATCACCATATCCTCGATGTATTCAGGCGTACAAACCATCGTGACGAATTCCTGGCCATTTATTTTGACAGTGACGGGATACTCCGTTACGATCGTATCTTCCGTCCGCTCGATGTTGCCTTTGGTTATCCGGATGATGTCCCTCTTGCTTTCAATCGCTTTCATGTTCCCACTCCTTTTACTATTCAGGAGCCAATTGACCAATATGTAAGGAACATGGTCAATGCCCGTTGAGTTTGTCCGCTATATCCTTATCAAATACGAATACGGAAATCGCTATGTTCTCTTTAATTTTGATATCTGAAAACAAATGGACCAGTTTAGCTCCAACCAGTTCTTCCATTCCATCAGGAGGACTCTCCGAATACACATCTTGAACCATTTTGGTACGTGCAGAATGGACCATGTCCCTTCCTTCCTCCGATCTTGATATGAACATTTCCGTAGGAGTCAAATTCCCATATAACGTAGAAACGGCCATATTTTCCACGAAAACCGTGTGTATGCGTTCTGGTCCTTTACCGAATAGTTCCTTGCGCAGCTTACGAATCATATCATTGAATTCATGGATAACTTTTGACACCGTTACGTCACTCCAATTCAAGAAAATTAAGTTCTCAATTTTCTTATCATAAATCAACCCGGAGAAAAACGAAAGGAATTTGGGAATGATAACCTCTTTCCAGGATTGTTTCTTGTTAAAATTAAAGGTATAATATCAAAGAGGAAAGTTGGGAGCATAATAGTGTACTGTTGTGTCCTATCTTTTTTAAAAATTATCCATTATGGTATGGATTGGTATATTGGCAAGCTTTGCTATTAAACTATTCCACCATGACCTACATTTCCGTTCAGAGCCGGAGGTGTGATCATGGTGGTTTTTTTTCGTGTTTTTTGGCTATATAAGGGGGAAATATAATGAGCGATTCAAACATCATCATCAAAATCAATGGGAAGGATTATACCGCTAATGAAGGAGCGACAATACTGGAGGTCATCAACCAAAATGAGATAGCTCATCCACAGATTTGTTATGTTCCTGAAGTGGATCCGATCCAAACATGCGACACATGCATCGTCGAAGTTAATGGGGAACTCGTCCGATCATGTTCGACAAAAGCAGCGGGCGGCATGGATATAGCCTTGGATTCAAGCAAGGCAAAAGAGGCCCAAACCGAAGCCATGGACCGGATCCTGGAAAACCATTCTTTATACTGTACTGTTTGTGATAATAATAACGGAAATTGCAAACTGCATAACACAGCGGAATTAATGGAAATTGAACACCAAAAATATCCTTACACACCTAAAGTGGAATTGGGTGCCGTCGATATGTCCCATCCATTTTACCGCTATGATGCCAATCAATGCATCGCATGCGGTCAATGTGTCGAAGTCTGCCAAAACCTTCAGGTCAACGAGACGCTGTCCATCGACTGGGAAGCGGAACGCCCCCGGGTAATCTGGGATGAAGGAACGGAAATCAATAACTCATCTTGTGTAGGCTGCGGACAGTGTGTAACCATTTGTCCATGCAATGCATTAATGGAAAAATCGATGCTGGGTGAGGCAGGCTTCATGTCAGGTTTGAAAAACGATATGCTTGAACCAATGATTGACCTTGTCAAAGAAGTGGAACCTGGATACAGCGGGATTTTTGCCATTTCGGAGATTGAAGCGGCAATGCGTGATACACGGACGAAGAAGACAAAAACGGTCTGCACGTTCTGTGGGGTAGGATGCACATTCGAAGTCTGGACAAAAGGGCGTAAAATTCTTAAAGTCCAACCTACTCATGAAGCACCCGTCAATGCGATATCTACATGTGTCAAAGGGAAATTCGGTTGGGACTTCGTAAACTCGGAAAAACGTTTGACCAAGCCCCTGATTCGGAAAAATGGTAGATTCGTTGAATCAAGCTGGGATGAAGCACTTGATTTAGTTGCATCCAGACTTGGTTCGATCAAACAGCAATACGGCGGGAATTCAGTAGGCTTCATTTCCTCATCAAAGATCACGAATGAAGAAAACTATGTGATTCAAAAACTGGCACGGCAAATGTTCGAAACGAATAACGTCGACAATTGCTCGCGTTACTGTCAATCCCCGGCAACAGACGGACTGTTCCGTACAGTCGGCATGGGCGGAGATGCTGGTACGATTAAAGATATCGCCGCAGCAGGTCTTGTCATCATCGTTGGGGCTAACCCTGCAGAAGGCCATCCCGTACTGGCGACACGCGTAAAACGGGCACACAAGCTTCACGGACAAAAACTGATCGTAGCTGACATCCGCAAAAACGAAATGGCCGAGCGCTCCGACATCCATATCAGTCCAAAACAAGGAACAGACCAAGTTTGGTTGATGGCGGTTACAAAATATATGATCGATCAAGGCTGGCATGATCAAGAATTCATCAATGAAAATGTTAACTTCTTCGAAGATTATAAAGAAGTTCTTAAGAAATATTCCTTGGAATATGCAGAAACACACACAGGTATTTCAAAAGAAACATTGATCCAAATAGCTGAGACCATTCGCGATGCAGACGGAACATGCATTCTCTGGGGAATGGGCGTTACACAAAACACCGGTGCTTCCGATACTTCAGCGGCAATTTCCAACTTGCTATTGGCTACGGGTAACTACCGTCGTCCAGGAGCGGGAGCTTATCCGCTTCGCGGCCATAACAATGTACAGGGCGCTTGCGATATGGGTACCCTTCCAACATGGCTTCCAGGATATCAGCATGTTACCGATGACGTGGCACGTGCTAAATTCGAAAAAGCTTATGGAGTGAAAATCGATGGCAAACCTGGCTTGAACAATATTGAAATGCTTAAAGCGATAGAAAAAGGCGACATGAAGGCCATGTATCTTGTCGGAGAAGATATGGCACTTGTTGACGCGGATGCAAACCATGTTGATAAAGTATTATCCGGATTGGATTTCTTTGTTGTACAGGATATTTTCCTTTCAAGGACAGCCCAATATGCCGACGTGGTATTACCCGGAGCTCCATCTCTTGAAAAAGACGGAACGTTCACCAATACTGAGCGCCGTGTACAGCGTTTATATAAAGCCCTTCCCACTATAGGAGATTCTAAAGCGGACTGGGAAATCACTCAAGAGATCGCCAATCGCTTAGGTGCAAATTGGAACTACACTCACCCTAGTGAAATCTATGATGAAATGGCAAGCCTGTCACCGATATTCAGCCAAGCGAATTACGAGGTGCTGGAAGGATGGAACAGCTTCCTCTGGGGAAGCCATGATGGCTCAAACACGCCGCTTCTTTATGTGGATGGCTTCAACTTTCCTGATAAGAAAGCGCGCTTTGCACTGGCTGACTGGGTGGAACCCTATAAATTCCCGGAAGAATATGACCTTCATATCAATAATGGACGCATGCTTGAGCATTTCCATGAAGGCAATATGACGAACAAATCCAATGGAATCCAATCGAAAGTACCTGATATTTTCGTTGAGATATCACCAGAACTTGCAAAAGAACGTAAAGTCGGTGATGGCGGACTCGTTCGCTTAGTGTCCCCATTCGGAGCCGTTAAATTAAAAGCCCTGATCACAGACCGTGTGAAAAATAATGAGCTATTTTTACCGATGAACTCAGTCGATAAAGACTCTGCCATCAACTTCCTGACTGGTCCTATCTATGATCAACGCACAAGCACGCCTGCCTACAAACAGACGATGGTCCGCATGGAAGTATTAAGCGCAAGCGGAGACATCCCATTACCGGGTACCAATCCAAGGAACAAAAAACGTCACCCTCAAAATGGTGTCGAGGTTGAACGTAAGTGGGCCCGTCCAGGGTATGTTCACTTAACGGATAAATAAACAAGGAGGGTGAAGATCATGGCAGCTCCTATTACGGAAATCCATAATCCCATTACTGAGGAAGAAATAAAGCTACAAAAACTCGAAGAACTGAAAACGCTGATCACCGATAATGAAGATGCATTAAACAATATGTTTAAAATCGTCAATGAACTGAATGACTCGGGAGTATTCGAAGCCGCGACCTCCATGCTTCAAGGAAAAGAACAAATTGCAAAAATCGCTCTTCAACAAATCACAAGGCAACCTGTCACAAACCTAATCAATACCCTTATGGGGGCAACAGGAGCCTTGATGAACGCCGATGCCGCACAATCCACGAAACTGCTAAACAGTGCACTTGCAGGAATCGATGAAGGAAAAAAATTCCTTCAGACCGATAAGAAGATCGGAGTTTTGGATTTAATGAAAACATTGAATGACCCAGACATAAACCGGGCGATCGGTTTTGGCGTCCACTTCCTAAAGGGAATGGGCAAGGAATTAAAAGAATAGAATCGGAACAAAGACTCAAGAGAAACTTCTTTTGAGTCTTTGTTCTATATTGGATGAAATGCTAACATATGAAACACGGTGAACATCCCTGAATTGCATTAAGATTGATGGAACGAAAGCTACAACTACGCTAAAAATATGAATCATTTGCTTGTTTTGTAATGGCTTAGTTGCTGCAAAAGTGTAGCGTATTGGATAAGATTAGCATTGGAGTGGATGATTTAATGAATCAAGAAGAAAAAATTAAGGAATTAGAATACGAATTGTTTTTATTGAAGCATGCATTTTTAAATTACATGATAGTATGGCCCCGAATGGCTTTACAGAGCAAGAGGTTAGTGAGTTAGATAGATTTTTCATGTGCGTTTACGGCACAAAAAATTATCCCACAAAGGAAGAAATGAGAAAAAAAGTGGCGGATATAAAAAATATTGAAATTGAAGAATTACATATTGCCTAAGTAAAAAAATCTTATTAGCTTATCAAGCTCCAGTAATAGATATTATTCTGGAGGATTTCCAAAATGTTGATGTAAATATAGAGAAATAATTTAAAGCGTGGGCTCAAATCAATCATCAAAATACAGGCTGTACACCCTCCCCTTATTCGCACCACGGCTTGTCAGACTCAATGATTGCAAGATCCTCGTTGCACTGGATGAAGAGGAAATGTTTAAAAAGTCCCTCAACTGCCGATTCGTTATGGTCGAGCCTAATAGATAAAAATAATCTCGTAAAGCGGGGATATGTGCTTTTTTACTGGTTAATTGGCATTGATGACAAATCCATGTGCCATGCCTTCTAAATAACTGATTCCCCTTGCAATTCTCACATATCACTCCTTTTATTATGTCCTTTTCGGTAAGGTTGTATCGTTCCAGAATGGAAAAGTCCGCATCGATGTGGTGTTTATTCATTACTCGAACTGCCTTTTTCAGATCTTTTTCACTAAAACTGAAGTCTGTTATGGAATCTTCCATTTGACTAATTTTATAAGGAAGTGCATCGCGATGGATAACTTTATAGTGGAGTTTATGGTTACTAGGAGCTGTACGGATGATTGTTTGGGGATTACTGATGACAATTAAAGAGTGGATTGGAAGTGAGGGAAAACCATTTTTCAAGAACCAATAGGTTAACTGTGATTCTTGGCGGCTGACTTGTATGATGGGATCTGGAAATGCCGTCTCTTTGCCTTCTATCGTTCGAATGAGCTGGTTGAAATGCGGATCAAAATAGATTGCCCCTGCAATGTTCTTCACTTCAATAATAAGCGCATATTTCTTGGAGATTAATAAGGTATCAAGTTGAAAAAATCGGGATTGATCCTGCAGCCTTAAGTCGTGGAAGATGTAATAGCTTTTCGGTTCAAGAAAGCTTAATGGAAAATCAATGGAACATTCCCCTTTATGGCCCGCTTCCCTTTTTTTGAGATCGTTCATGATTAAGGGGAGTTTAGGGTGATTCGGAGGAAGCCTGCTCGCTAATGCACGTAATTTGCGGATGGCAAGAGGAACTTTTCGCTTATTTACAATCAATTTCATCGCTCCAATCTTGGTTTCTCCCAAAGGATTCTACAGCAGATGGGAATATTCCTTTAAATGATAGCGATTGTACAATTTATCTGCGAAATCGGGATTATATCTTCGAAAATGGAGATATATCAGCGAAAACTCCTGATTTATCTGCGAATTATACGATTTATCGATTTTTCGACAAAAACAAATAAAAAAACAAATAAAAAACCACCAATATATGTATTGGTGGAGACGGTGGGAGTCGAACCCACGTCCAGACATAACGGCACTTAAGCTTCTACGAGTGTAGTCGATATATTCGCATTTCGCAAACTCATTAGCCTATCGACAGGCGGCAGAGCAGCTAGTCTGATTGGTCTCTTCCTTCATCCTCAGACGGTGGATTCCGGCGTATCCCACTTAGAGTGAGTCCCTTACCCTACCACGTGGGCCATGGAGGGAGGAACAGCTATCGACTGTTATTAAGCAGCGAAAGCTAGGTTGTTGTTTTGTTTGCCAGTTATAGGCGTTGACGTTTTAACGAGGCCGATCCCCTCGACTCGCAACTTAAGCTCGAACTATCCCTGTCGAATCCGTAACGTCCCCATGATAGAAATGGAGCGTACGAGAGAAGAATAGTCAGCAAGTTGGCTGATATTCAATTGTCATCGGTACAGGATTAATTATAACAGATTGGTTCAAAAAATCAATTGTAAGGTCTTGGCAGTTTTACATCTTCTGACGATCACGGAAAGCACGTTCAATATCACGCTTCGCTTCTTTCTTCTTTAGGTCATCACGCTTGTCATATTGTTTCTTCCCTTTTCCAAGTCCGATTAAAACTTTGGCAAAGCCATTCTTTAAATACATTTTCAACGGGACGATGGTGTAACCTGTTTCCTTTGTTTCACCGATCAGTTTACTGATTTCTTTTTTATGCAAAAGAAGCTTCCGTGTCCGCAACGGGTCATGGTTAAACTGGTTTCCCTGCTCATAAGGGCTTACATGCATATTATGAAGATAAATTTCACCATTTTCTATTTTAGCAAAGGCATCCTTCAAATTCACTCGGGCCGCACGGATTGCTTTGATTTCTGTCCCTTTTAAAACGATTCCCGCTTCAAACGTTTGTTCAATAAAAAAATCATGATAAGCTTTTTTATTTTGTGCTAGTTGTTTACCTGAGCCTTTTGGCATCTAACTCTCCCCTTTTTTACATCCAATCGCGGCGAGAGGATGAAATGATCATCCCCCGCCTCAATCTTTATCTCTTTTTTGGTTTTCTCTTGCGCTTGGCTGCTGGCGCATTTTCAAAGAATTTTTTCTTCTTTTTCGGTTTTCTATCGGAAGAAGGCGCATCTCCATTGCGGTTACCTCCGCGGCCGCCGCCTTTCCCTTCGTTACGTCCACCATTGCCGCCTCGGCCGCGTTTACGTTCACCTGAATTGGCCTTGAATATTTTCTTCTCGCCAGATGGACGCGGACGGCTTACCTTCATGCCGATGATTTCAAAATCGATGGCGCGTTCCTCTTTATTAACGTTAGAAACACGTACGTCGATCTCATCGCCAATCCGGAACACATTACCGGTACGCTCCCCGATCATTGCAAGCTGACGCTCATCGAAGCGGTAATAATCATCTGTCATGAAGCTGACATGGACAAGTCCTTCAATGGTGTTCGGCAACTCGACGAACATCCCGAAATTCGTAACCGAACCAATGATCCCGGTATATTCTTCGCCAATTTTATCCAGCATATATTCCGCTTTCTTCAGATCATCCGTTTCCCGTTCAGCATCGACTGAGCGACGTTCACGTTTCGATGTATGATCGGCAATCTCAGGTAAATTGGCATTCCATTTCTCCTTCGTAGCTTCATCCATTTTACCTTCCACCAAGTAGGTCCTGATCAACCTGTGCACGATCAAATCCGGGTAACGGCGAATCGGCGATGTGAAATGTGTATAAAACTCAGCAGATAAACCAAAGTGACCTAAGCTCTCCGGATCATATTTCGCCTGTTGCATGGAACGAAGCATGACGGTTGAAATGACCGTTTCTTCCGGTTTACCGGCAACTGCCTCAATGATTTCCTGTAACGCCTTAGGATGGACGTCATTGGCCGATCCCCGTACAATATATCCGAAATTCGTAATGAATTCGAAGAAACGCTGCAGTTTTTCCGGCTTTGGATCTTCATGAATACGGTAGATGAACGGAACGTCAAGACGGTGAAAATGCTCTGCAACGGTTTCATTTGCCGCAAGCATGAACTCTTCAATCAGCTTTTCCGCAACCGACCTTTCACGTAAAACCACATCAGTCGGATGGCCCTCTTCATCAACGATGACTCTCGCTTCATTGAAATCAAAGTCGATCGCACCGCGGTTCATCCGGTTTTTACGAAGGATGGCCGCTAACTTCTCCATGTCCTGGAACATTGGCACCAACGCTTCATAGCGTTCGAGCTGTTCTTCATCTTTATCCACAAGGATTTTGTTCACATTGCCATAGGTCATACGTTCCGTCGTCTTAATGACACTTTCAAAAATCTCATGATTGACGACTTTGCCATCTGGCGTGATTTCCATTTCACAAGAGAGTGTAAAACGATCGACTTGTGGGTTCAAGGAACAAATGCCATTCGATAAACGATGCGGGATCATTGGAATGACCCTATCCACCAAATATACGCTCGTCCCTCTTTCCAAAGCTTCCTTATCGATTGGAGATCCTTCCTCCACATAATGGCTGACATCAGCAATATGAACACCTAGCTTGTAATTGCCATTTTCAAGTTTAGAAACAGTGACGGCGTCATCCAGGTCCTTTGCATCCGCTCCATCAATTGTGACCAAAACATCATTGCGCAAATCCCTGCGGCTGCCAATTTCACTTTCTTGAATGGTATCCGAAACGGCATTGGCTTGCTCCATTACGTCTTCCGGGAACTCCATTGGCAAACCATATTTATGGATCACGGAAAGAATATCCACACCAGGGTCATTTTTATGCCCCAGAATCTCAATGACTTCGCCTTCAGCACTTATGCGTCCTTCAGGATAGGAAGTAAGCTTGACGACAACCTTATGGCCCTCTACCGCTCCATGTGAAGCGTGCTGTGGGATGAAGATATCGCTTGCGATCTTTTTATCATCAGGGATGACGAAACCAAAACTTTTACTTTCGGAGTATGTACCGACCACTTGTGTAATTCCGCGTTCAAGTATTCTGATGACCGTGCCTTCTTGCCTTGAGCCCGATGTTTCCGAAGACACTCGTACCATGACGACATCTCCATGCATCGCTGTGCCCGTTTCATTTGGCGGAATGAAAATATCATCCATTCCCGGGTTATCGTCAGGTGTCACAAATGCGAATCCCTTTGCATGTCCCGTTAATTTACCGCGGAACAAATTCATTTTTTGCGGCAGGCCGTAACGATTGCTTCTTGTTCTGACCACCAATCCCTTTTCTTCCATTTTTACTAAAGCCTTAACGAAATTCTTGAAATCTGCCGAGTCTTCGATTTTCAAAGCCTCTTCCAGTTCTTGTACCGTTAACGGCTTATACGCTTCATCCGTCATGTATGTCAGAAGCTTATTAATATGTTCTTGAATGTTATCTTCCATGAAAACCCTCCTATTCAGGGTATAATAAATTTGTTATTCGGACCAATCCAGACTTTCTAAAAATTCCAATACATCTTCATGCAACTGGTCTTTTTCTTTATCAAGAGTTATGACATGGCCGGATTCTTCATACCACTTGATTCGTTTGACCGGTGATTCAATGGAATCAATAATAATATCGGCACTTTTTGGATTGATAACATCATCATACCGGCCCTGCACGACAAATGTCGGAGCGTAAATAAGGTCGACGTGCTCTCTTACATCCGTTATCAATTCCTGAAGGGCTTTCAATGTATTCATCGGTTTATCGGCAAGGAGGTCCATTTCAAGCTCTATTTGCTCTTGAGTTTTCCCTTCATACTTCTTAAATTCTCTGGCGTACTCCAATACTCCTTTAAACATCATTTCTTCACTTTTAATATGCATAGGCGCACACATTGATACGATACCCTTTATAGGTACAGTGTAACCTAATTTAAGAGAAAATACGCCTCCTAATGAGAGTCCGGCAACAGCAATTTCTTCATGGCCTTTGCTTTTAAGAAAATCATAGGCCATCATGACATCTTTCCACCAATCTTCCGGACCCGTTTTCACCAGTTCCTCTGGCGGAACGCCATGCCCTTTATAGTGCGGGGCGTGGCAGGTGTATCCCTGTTTCTCCAAGTAACGGCCCAGCATCCGTACATCCGCCGAATTTCCCGTAAATCCATGTAAAAGTAAGACAGCCCTTTTTCCGCCTTCAAAAGTAAAGGGCTGCTGCAGCTTGATTTTCATGACTTCAAACTCCTTTATCAGTAAATAGAATTCAAAATATCCCTATCCTATAATTAAGTACTAAAATCACTATATCTATTCATGCAACTATTGTGCAAAGAAAAAAGCCTAGCTAATTAGCTAGACTCATTTTTGATCCATTACACATCAAAGAAAGCAACAAGTAAAGTTAAAGCAAAGAATAAAATCGCCAATACTATCGTTGCACGATGTAAAACTAGGTCCAAACCGCGTGCCTTTTGCTTTCCGAATAGCTGCTCAGCACCGCCGGCAATCGCACCCGATAAACCTGCACTCTTACCTGATTGAAGCAATACCGTCACAATAAGGGCGATACTGACAATCACTAAAAGCGTTATGAGAAATGCATGCATGCAATTACACCTCCTGAAGAACCAATAAACAATTACTTTAACTTTACCACACCCAATAAATATCCACAATCTTTGTTATACTATGATGGTAAGAATTCCTAAAAACCAATAGTCATTTATTTCTTTTTGAAACAAAGTTTGAGATAATTTGCATAAATAGAGAAAGAGGTGTCAACATGTTTAAGTCCATACTTCGGATTCTTGATCTCCTGACCATCCTATTCTCGGCGGTTGCCGGCTATTCTTTATGGACAGGCGGAAGCAATCTTATCAGTGTCCTATTAATCATCCTATCACCAATTTTATTGCTGCTGGCAAAGTATCACGGAAATCGATACTTATTATTTGCTGCATATATCACGACAACCGTTTATTTTACTGCTATTATTTATAATGGACTTTCCAATAGCGGTACCGATTTTTTCCAATCCAACTTCCATGTCCTCCTGATCGGGGCAGCAGCCGCCTTGCTGAGCGTCATAGCAGCGGTCATTGGGTTTGGGACAAATACCCTTACGATTCTTTGGTTATCGCTTCACGCCCTTGTCACATTCGAGACAATCAGGATGTCATCTGGTTTCCTTTCGAACTTTTGGTCTGATCCCGTAGTGCAAACCGCAGTTCGTAATGATTATCCGTTTTTATTGATGGTCGTCTGGATTGGCTTATTTCTAGATAAATATCAAAGTGAATTAACAAGGGATTACTTATCACGATAATTTTTCAAAACTACTTTTATTGGAAATCTTATATTAAAAGCAAGGGGCCTTTCAAATGTTAAAACCTATATTTGCAGCAACCGCTCTATCATCTTTCATTCTGATGGCTGGCTGTTCATCAGACCTGACAAGCGATCATGAAAAAGAGCAGAAAGAAGAACAACCGAGCTCCCAGAATACGGAGACGGAGACAGAGACAGAAACTGAAAAGAATAATGATTCAAAAGAATCGGCCCAACGCCAGGTGGAAGTTGATGAAACGGCTGAACCAGCACAGGCTGGCCTTCAGACATTAGCCAACCCGGAAAGCATACCTGTACTTGTCAATAAACAATACAGCCTGCCTGATGATTACAAACCTGATGACCTTATTTACCCAAAAGTGGATTTCATCTTTCAAGATAAAATCGAAAAAAGAATGATGCGCGAAGAAGCCGGAAAAGCTCTTGAAGAAATGTTCCAAGCTGCCGAAAAAGACAGCATGCACTTTGCCGGCGTTTCCGCTTACCGTTCACACCAAAGACAAATCGCGGTCTTTAATAATTATGTGGCTAAGGACGGGGAAGAAAAAGCGAAAACCTACAGTGCAATGCCTGGGACAAGCGAGCATGAAACGGGCCTGGCAATTGATGTCACGACCCACGATGGTGCCTGTGCTGCCCAGGACTGCTTCGGCGATACGAATGAAGCGGCCTGGCTTGCTGAACATGCACATGAATACGGATTTATCATCCGCTACCCTGAAGGCAAGGAAAACATCACAGGGTATAAATACGAACCATGGCACATCCGTTATGTTGGTGTGGCTACCGCAACTGAAATCTTTGAAGCGAAGATTACATTAGAAGAATACTATAATGCCGTACCAGTGGAAGCTGTATCGAATAAATAAAAAAAGGTGCCCGGATGCGGCACCTTTTTTTATATTAATCAAACGTTTGATTAAATCCTTTTATCAGCTCTGCGGCTAGCTTTATAAGCAAAAAAACCTCCCATTCAATGTGTATTATCACATGGAATGGGAGGTGAAAAGAAATTACTGTGCAGAATCCATCTTCTCGTCAGAAGCGGAATCCCAAAATAATTGGGTGAATGGATTTCAAAGACTGAAAGAACGAAACCTAATTTTGGAGCATTGCATATTTAAGCAACGAAAAAAGGACTCCGCATAATTGGCGGGGTCCTTCAATATTCATCGTTTTTATTTTCAACTTCAAATAGGTTGAAACTTGATGATTCATCTGGGTTGAATGCAGGTTCTTCATTTTCATATTTATATTTATGTTCTTCTACGTATTTAATTTTCTGATATTCCTCTTTTGACATACCCTCCCAAATTTTTGTTGCATTGTGGTCTTCATGGCCAGGCTGAGGATTCGTATGCGGTGTTGGGTCCAAGATAAAACTACCCAAAAAAATGGTTGTGTAGAAAAATGGCATTGCCATAATCAAAACGATTAAGCCCAATGCTCCAACTATATTTATGTATTTTTTCATTGGTGACATACCTCCCAATTTTTGAATTTTTATATTCAATTGATGTACAACCAGCATATTTTAGTCACTCCATAACCAATCACGAAACCACTTGACGGGAAGAACAGCCAATACACAAATTACAAGAAGTATGAATGCAATATACAGCATTCCTAAATCAATCAGTATGCCCATTACTACAGCTACACAGGAGATTATAATAGCGATAGAGAAACGTTCAGTCATTGTCTCACCTCCCGTTTGGTTAACTCCAGTAAATCTTTTATTAATTCATCGGTATGGATGAAAACAAACACTTGGTATTTTTTGTTGTTTCGATTGGGCATAGTATGATGAATGTCATGTCCAGCCCGTACCAGAGCCATAGACAATGATTTTTTGTAAATGTTCTTGAGCCCCATAATATCCACCTCCATTTATGAAATTGGCAAAGGAGGTAAAGTGCTTACCTCCTTAAATTCATTCCTTTTCCATCTTTTCTTTCTTTTCCATTTTATGAAGGATGATATTGGAAACAATCGCATAGACCACAAATGCCATCCAATAATAACCATAATCCTTATCGTTGCCAATGGACGAAAACATTAATATCGCAAATAACAAATATGGAATGGTCAATAACAATCGGAGTTTCCAAAGGTATCGTCCCCACATCGGTATTCCTCCTTTTAAAATCATTGGCAGTGCTTTTGAGATTTTTTCCACTCCTCAAATACTATGTCACTGGCAATAATTTCAGCATCGGTATATCCCAACCCACCTAAAGCAACTTCGATTTCATCAGCGCTCTTGCTGTCAAATAATCGTAGCTTGGGAATGAGAGCCCACGCTCGCTGTTTATCAATTTCCACAGCTACAGAGTTGATATCACCAAGCAAATCAAGGTCGTTTATATAATGGTCCAATGTGCGTTTGGCAAGAAAGTCAGTTCCTTCATTATTGTTACGGAAAAACAATCCTGTTAGCGTTTCGATGGCTGTTGATAAGATTTCTGGTTTCATGGCTTTCGTCCTCATAATTAACTAAATATTCCGTTACATCTATTACTATAGAAGTATGAAGTACCAAAATTATGCTGTCAATCTAAAAAAGACCATTCCTATTGGAACGGTCTAAAAGTTTGGCATATAAGATTTTTAGTCTGTGTTTTTAACATCCAGCTCATGACCATCTACCATGTAATCATAAACAAGCGTGGCTTGTGGGACATACTTTCCATCTATCTTTGCTTGATGTATTGCTCTGTCCACTTTACCGAAACCGTTGATTTGTCGCCTTTCTGCTAATTGCAAATTATATTTTCTAGCCACAATATCGAACACAAGTTTTGCATCATCTTGAGTTTTAGGCAGCTCTAGGCTTTCACGAACTTTACTTTCAGTTTTCGTTAAATAAGCACAGTAAGCATCATATTTAAAGCGAATGCCATAATATGCGTGGATTTCCTTGTGTTTTTTTATAAACTCCTTGGAGTTTGGATGATTGCCTTTTTTGGCTATCCAATATCCAATTCCCAATTCCTCTTTTAACAAGTTGACCTTATCGTCAATATCTTTAGCAATATCAATATCCAATGGGCCATACCATTTTGTAATTGTAGGTCTCGATAGTTCGCTTGGAATAATTTTTAATTTGTAAGTCAAATGTAAATTCTTTCAACAAGTCCTGTATTAACACGCAAAAACCCCCAATTCATAAGCGATTTCACTCACTTATAAATCAGGGGTTGATACTAAACATTTGTATTGCTAAGTTCGAGTTGATGTACTACATAACTCAAAGTGTCCAAAAGTGCCTTGTATGACAAAGTTCGGACGTATTTTATGCTTGATAATTACTTCTTCAGGTTATAGAAAGATTTCAAGCCGCCATATACAGCCAAGTCACCAAGTTGGTCTTCGATGCGAAGAAGTTGGTTGTATTTAGCGATACGGTCTGTACGGGACATTGAACCAGTTTTGATTTGTCCTGCGTTTGTTGCAACGGCAATATCAGCGATCGTTGCATCTTCCGTTTCACCGGAACGGTGGGAAACGACTGCAGTGTAGCCTGCGCGTTTAGCCATTTCGATTGCATCAAACGTTTCTGTCAGTGTACCAATTTGGTTCACTTTGATCAGGATGGAGTTACCGATGCCTTTTTCGATGCCTTCAGCCAATTTTTTCGTGTTCGTTACGAAAAGATCGTCACCAACAAGTTGAACTTTAGAACCGATGCGTTCCGTTAAAAGTTTGTGGCCTTCCCAGTCATTTTCATCCAGGCCGTCTTCGATGGAGAGAATAGGGAACTCATTCACTAGCTCTTCATAGAAAGCAACCATTTCTTCGGATGTAACGCCATTGCGGCCTTCGCCTGCAAGATCATATTTGCCTGTTTCTTTGTTATAGAATTCAGATGAAGCTACGTCCATACCAAGGTAGATATCTTCGCCTGCTTTGTAGCCAGCTTTTTCAATTGCCTCGATGATGACTTGCAGTGCTTCACGGTTTGAACCAAGGTTTGGCGCAAAGCCGCCTTCATCGCCGACTGCCGTATTCAAGCCTTTGGCAGAAAGGACAGATTTCAATGCATGGAATACTTCAGCACCCATACGAACTGCTTCTTTGAAGCTAGGAGCGCCTACAGGAAGGATCATGAATTCCTGGAAGTCAACATTGTTATCGGCATGTGATCCGCCGTTAATGATGTTCATCATTGGAGTTGGAAGTTGTTTCGCATTGAACCCTCCAAGGTAACGATACAATGGTAAACCTGAAAATTCCGCAGCGGCATGGGCAGCAGCCATTGACACGCCAAGGATTGCATTAGCTCCCAGGTTTCCTTTGTTTTCAGTGCCATCCAATTCAATCATAGTAAGGTCAAGGCCTGCTTGGTTCGTTACATCCAAACCGATGACAGCTTCAGCAATGATCTCATTTACATTATCGACTGCTTTTTGTACCCCTTTACCCAGGTAACGAGATTTATCTCCGTCACGAAGCTCAACCGCTTCGTGTTCCCCTGTTGAAGCACCTGATGGTACGATTGCACGTCCGAAGTATCCGGACTCTGTTTGGATTTCTACTTCTATTGTTGGATTACCACGGGAATCTAGCACTTCGCGTGCATATACATGTTCGATGTACGGCATTATAAATCTCTCCTTTTCCTATTCACAATTTTATTTAGATAATAGGGATTTCCCTGTCATTTCAACAGGTTTTTCGACTCCAAGCAAATCAAGCATCGTTGGAGCTAAATCGCCTAAGATACCACCTGTTCTTAATGTTACCTGATTTTTAGTGATAATGACAGGCACGGGATTCGTAGTATGGGCTGTCATGGGATTGCCTTCAAGCGTTACGACTTCATCAGCATTCCCGTGGTCAGCGGTAATGATTGCTGTACCGCCTTTTGAGACGATTAAATCGACAATCCTGCCTAGGCATTCATCCACTGTTTCAATCGCTTTAATGGTAGGCTCAAGCATCCCTGAATGACCAACCATGTCCGGGTTGGCAAAATTTAAGAGAATGGCATCAAAACGATCAGCCTCAATCTGTTCCACCAATGCATCCGTCACTTCATAAGCACTCATTTCAGGTTGTAAATCATATGTAGCGACTTTCGGAGAATTAATTAAAATCCTCTCTTCACCAGGAAACTTCTCTTCACGTCCGCCGCTCATGAAAAACGTCACATGCGGATATTTTTCAGTTTCAGCGATACGAAGCTGGGTTAGCTGGTTTTGGGAAAGTACTTCCCCTAATGTATTATCAAGATTTGTCGGATTAAATGCAACATATCCGTCAACTGTTTCCGAAAAATGTGTCAAGCAGACAAAATGGAGATGCTTCGGATGTCCAGGACCGCGGTCAAATGAGCGAAAATCCTCATTCGTGAACGTATTGGAAATCTGGATCGCCCGGTCTGGACGGAAGTTATAAAAGATTACGGCATCATCATCTTTAATCGTTGCCACCGGTTTACCGTCTTCCGCCGTTATGACTGAAGGTATCACGAACTCGTCAAATATACCATGTTCGTAGGAATCCTCGACACATTCCATTGCAGAAGAGTAAGCAGGGCCATCACCATACACCATCGAACGGTAGGATTTCTCCACACGTTCCCAGCGCTTATCACGGTCCATCGAATAATATCTTCCGGATATGGTCGCAAACTGACCAACACCGATTTCCTTCATTTTCGCTTCCGCTTCCTTAATATAACCCTGCGCCGTTTTCGGTCCGACATCACGGCCATCTAAGAATGCATGTACATATACATTTTTAACTCCTTCTTTTGCGGCCAATTTCAGCAGGGCATACATATGATCAATATGACTGTGCACGCCGCCATCTGAAAGAAGACCGAAAAGATGAAGGTCCGTGCCTTTTTCTTTGGTATAGCTCATGGCATCGACCAAAGTTGGATTTTGTGCAAACTCGCCTTCACGGATAGCCAGGTTCACACGGGTCAGACTTTGATAAACGATCCGTCCTGCCCCGATATTCAAATGCCCCACTTCCGAGTTCCCCATTTGACCTGCAGGCAAGCCGACCGCTTCCCCGCTTGCAGTTAAATGGGAATGCGGATACTGTTCCCAAAAACGGTCAAAATTCGGTTTTTTCGCATGAAAAACAGCATTTCCCTTTTCTTCGTTACGGCAGCCAAAACCGTCTAAGATGATAAGTGCCACAGGCGACTTACTCATAGTGACCAGCCTCCAGCAATTGTAAAAATGAATCGGATTTCAAGCTTGCACCGCCAACCAACGCACCATCTATATCAGGTTGTGCCATGTACTCTTTAATATTCTCAGGTTTTACACTGCCACCGTACTGAATTCGGATGGCTGCAGCTGCTTCATTTGAAAATTTGTCGGCAACAACTGAGCGGATATGCGCACAAACTTCATTTGCATCTTGAGCAGATGACGATTTTCCTGTTCCAATCGCCCAAATCGGCTCATAAGCAATAACGGCTTGTTTCAATTGATCGTCAGATAATCCTGCCAGGCCTTTTTCAATCTGACTGCCTACGAAATCATTCGTTTCGCCAGCTTCCCTTTGCTCAAGTGTTTCACCGCAGCAAACGATCGGGGTCAACTGGTGGGCAAAAGCGGCATGGGCTTTTTTATTAACGGCTTCATCCGTTTCGTTGAACATTTCCCGGCGCTCAGAATGACCAAGTATGACGTAGGATACACCAAGATCAGCCAATGCGATTGGGCTGATTTCGCCTGTGAAAGCACCGCTTTCTTCAAAGTGCATGTTTTGCGCCCCGATTTTCACATCGGTTCCTTTTGCTGCTTGAACCAGCTGATCCAAAAATAAAGCTGGAGCACATACAACCGTATCAATTACATCTTGCTTCGGAATCAAATTGCTCACTTCTTCTAAAAAGGCAGTCGCATCAGATAGTGTTTTATTCATTTTCCAGTTTCCTGCAATAATCGGTTTACGCATTTGGTTTCTCATCCCTTCTAAAGTTGAAATATGTAACGGATTGATCTTATTTATCGTTCAAGGCCACAACGCCAGGCAACTCTTTGCCTTCCATGAACTCAAGAGATGCACCGCCGCCAGTTGAAATATGGGACATCTTTTCAGCCAGGCCAAACTTTTCTGCAGCTGCGGCTGAATCCCCCCCGCCTACAATGCTGTACGTATCTTTTGCTTCCGCCAAGGCACTAGCAACCGTTCTCGTTCCATTCGCAAATTTATCGAACTCGAATACACCCATTGGTCCATTCCAAATCACTAGCTTAGAACTTTTGATTACATCCGCAAATAAATCACTTGTTTTTGGACCGATATCAAGAGCCATTTTATCATGTGGAATAGCATCGATATCGACATTCTCTGCCTCTGCATCAGGTGAAAATTCAGCCGTTACGACTGCATCGATAGGCAAATGAAGTTTTACGCCTTTTTCTTTTGCACTTTCGATGAAAGATTTGGCTAATTCTATTTTGTCTTCTTCCAATAAAGAATTACCGATTTCATGACCTTGAGCTTTAATAAATGTATAACCCAGTCCACCACCAATGATCAAGTGATCGACTTTCTCTAAAAGGTTTTCGATAACGCCTATCTTATCCTTTACTTTTGCTCCGCCAATTATAGCTGTAAAAGGACGTTCTGGGTTGAATAGGGCTTTTCCTAGTACAGAAAGCTCTTTTTCCATCAGCAATCCGGCAACAGCTGGGAGATGGTGTGCTATTCCTTCAGTTGAAGCATGTGCACGATGCGCAGCTCCGAATGCATCGTTAACATAAACATCAGCCAGTGCAGCAAATGACTTCGCCAATTCTTGATCGTTCTTCTCTTCTCCTGGATAGAAACGAACGTTTTCCAACAACAGGATCTCGCCATTTTGCATGTTATCAATGATTGATTGAACGGTCTCGCCGTAAGCTTCTTCTGCCTTTTGCACATCTTTGCCACTAAGTTCGCTTAGTCTTTCCGCAACAGGTGCTAAACGCAATTCTTCAACTACTTGTCCTTTTGGACGGCCAAGGTGGCTGGCTAAGATGACTTTAGCTCCTTGTTCTGTCAAATAGGAAATCGTCGGCAGTGCAGCTTTGATTCTAGTATCATCCGAAATCTTTCCGTCCTGCATCGGAACGTTGAAATCAACACGGCAAAATACGCGTTTCCCCTTTAATTCAATATCTCTAATCGACTTTTTATTCATAATCCAAGAACCCCCTTAGATATTGTTATCATACTTTTGATTCCTTTAGTCAAAAAGGGAGAGGGTAAATTTCCCAACTCCCCTTTTTCTCTTTTTCATTATAGTCGGTTTCCAGGAAATTATCCAAAAACAAGAAATGTAAACGCTTGACTGATTAATGACTTACTAATAATATCATCTTCTGCCAAGTTTTTTTAGAGGTGTGATAAAAAAAACCTCACCTTGGTGAGGTTTTTTTTATTATTCTAATTACAATCCTTTTTTAGCCAAATAGTCGATTAAATCAACAACACGGCTAGAATATCCAGTTTCATTATCATACCAAGATAATACTTTAACCATGTTTCCTTCCATTACCATTGTGGAAAGGGCATCAATTGTAGATGATGATGGGTTACCGTTATAGTCAGTTGATACTAGCGGAAGTTCGCTGTACTCAAGAATTCCTTTTAATTCGCCTTCAGAAGCCTTTTTGAATGCTGCATTAACTTCTTCAACTGTTGTGTCTTTTTCAAGCTCTGCAACAAGGTCGACTACAGACACGTTTGGAGTAGGTACGCGCATTGCCATACCATTTAATTTCCCTTTAAGTTCAGGAAGAACAAGTGCAACAGCTTTTGCCGCCCCAGTTGTTGTAGGAATGATATTCTCGGCAGCTGCACGTGCACGGCGGTAATCTTTATGAGGCAAATCAAGGATTTGCTGATCATTTGTATACGAGTGAACAGTAGTCATCATACCGCGTTTGATTCCGAATTGTTCATGAAGCACTTTAGCAAATGGAGCTAAGCAGTTCGTTGTACAAGAAGCATTAGAGATTACATGGTGGTTTGCTGCATCATATTTGTCTTCGTTTACACCCATGACAATTGTGATATCTTCATCAGATGCAGGAGCAGAGATGATTACTTTTTTCGCGCCAGCTTCTAAATGCTTAGCTGCATCTGCACGTTTTGTGAAACGTCCTGTAGATTCTACAACTACTTCTACTCCTAGTTCACCCCATGCTAATTGTGCAGGATCACGTTCAGCCAATACTTTGACTTTATGACCATCAACAACAAGGTACTCCCCATCAACTGTTACTTTTTCATTAAGAGATCCATGAATTGTATCGTATTGAAGAAGGTGCGCTAACATATTAGCATCCGTTAAGTCGTTAATAGCAACAATCTCTACCCCAGGATTACTCAATGCTGCACGAAATACATTACGTCCAATACGTCCAAAACCATTAATACCAACTTTTACTGCCATGAAAAATTCCTCCTTTTAAGTTCGCAAATATATTAAGGGGTGTAATTCCCCTGAATTAACTCTTGTGCCGCCGCTTCATCAGTGATCAACACTGTTGATGAAGGTGCGCCTTTCATGTAGGAACGGATAGCCTTTGCTTTAGTTTTACCACCTGCCACAGTTATCACTCGCTTTTCAGGGCTAAGATCATCTAACTGGATGCCGACTGTCAAAACTTTATGAACAACTTTACCGTTTTCATCGTAATAATAACCGAATGCTTCTCCTACAGCATTTCCATCTAACAGCTTCTTTAACATTTCTGGCGAAGAATTTCTTCTCTCAGCCATCGCCATGGCATCACCGATTCCATGAATGATCATATCGGCAGATTTGATTTGGGAAATCACTTCTTTAATTGCAGGTTCCTTCTGAAATGAAGCATAAACCTCACCGCTTAATTGATCGGGTACATATAACACTCTGTATGAGGCTTGTGCCTTCTGTGCCATTTTTTCAACAATCGTATTGGCCTGATTCTGTACTGCTTCACCAATTCCCCCGCGGGCCGGGACAAATGTCAATTTCTTCGACGCTTCATCAGGTGACAACGAATCAGCCACTTCGGCCATTGTGGATCCGCCAGTAACCGCAATGATATTCTTTGAGTTCCATTCTCGTTTCATACGGTTTGCACAAGCTTTACCCAATTCTTTTTTCACCCATGGGGTCTCATCACAATTTCCTGAGACAATAATGACTTCATCCACTTGTAACAAATCCTGCAATTGCCGTTCCATTATGTCTATACCCATTACTTCACGCATTATTCCTTCTAACTTATCCAGGATTTCAATCCCTTCATCAGTCAGCGTCATGCCAGAGCTGAATATGTTAACCAGGTTCTGACTTTTCAGAAAATCAACCTCGCCTCTAAGCGTCCGTTCTGTCAAATTAAGGCTCACGGACAGACTGCGCCTTCCAACCGGCTGCATCATTTTGATATAACGCAGGATATCATATCTTTTTTGCATAACCAGAAGGAAATCTGGTAATAATTTTCTTTGTACCTCGAGTAATGTACGCATATTTAAAACTCCTAAAAAGTTAAGTTGGACATTTAATGTCCCGCGTAGTCATTTTCTGTCCCACTTAAAACAAAAAAATATTCCTGCTACATATTTTATTCTAGCAGGAACGGAATGTTTCTTCAAATGATTTGAAAAATTATTTTTCCAAAAGCCTATTTAGAGCTGATTTATCAACATTTCCGAATTGAACGATATCATCTTTCCATTCTACGACAGGAATCATCAGCCCGAATTTTTCTAGCAAATCATCATCGGTATGGATATCGATTTCCTTATAGCCTATGCCCGACTCCGCCTTCACTTCTTCAAGTACCCGCTTGGCTTTATCACATAACGGGCATTTATCCCTACTATATAAAACAAACGCATTTGATTCCAAACCACTCATCCTTTTCAATCATATCTTTTTCGTTTAGATGAAGAAGGGATCCCTAATTGTTCCCGGTATTTGGCAACGGTTCGGCGTGCCAAGATAATTCCATGCTCCTCTTTCAACCGTTCTACCAGGTCTTGATCCGAAAGCGGCTTTTGTTTATTTTCCCCATTGATGGCTGCCTGCAGGCTCTTTTTTGCTTGCATGCCCGACATATCCTCATCAAGGCCGACTGACTGTAAAGAAGTAGTGAAAAATATCCGCATCTCTATCGTGCCAAATGGTGTCTGCACGTATTTCCCTTTAACCGCCCGGCTTACTGTGGACTCATGTATACCAATTTCGTCAGCTATTTCTTTCATCGTCATCGGCTTCAAATAGTTCAGGCCATGATGAAAGCACGCCGGCTGTTTTTCGACGATGCACTGAATGACCTTCAATATAGTTTCTTTTCTTTGTTGAATCCCTCTGGAGATCCATTGGTATTCCTGCCACTTATCCTGGATAAACCGTTGAACTCCCTGATCCTTATGGCTCTTCATTCGGTTTAAATACCCTTTATCCACATTAAGATTGGGTGTGTTACCATCATAATTCCCAACAAGCAGCATGCCATCCCGAACTTCCACGACCACATCCGGCACTATATAAGAAGGCTTTTCCTGAAAAAAGAGTGAAGCCGGACGCGGGTTCAACGTCTGGACATAATCAAAGACTTCTTGAATCTCCTTCATTGTAACACCGATTTTCTTACTTAGGTCTTTCCAACGCTTTTCAGCAAAATCGAGGAAATGATTTTCTATGATCGATTCTGCAAGCAGGTTCTCCCCTTCTGCTTTCACCTGAAGCAAAAGGCACTCTTGAAGGTTTCTCGCTCCAATGCCATGCGGCTCGAGTTCCTGTAATATCGAGAGACTCTCTTCCAAAACGGCCGGAGATATGCCTGGGACGCATATATCATCCAGTTGAGTCCTCAAGTAACCGTTTTCATCAAGGTTATGAATTAATAGAAGCATTGCCTTCTGCTGCTCACCTGAAAACTGCTGGTGATTCACCTGGGACATGATATGCTGTTCAAGCGATAAAGTATCTTCACTGATCTGTTCAATCCAATAGTTGGCATCATACGTATTTTTAAGAGTCCGTTTACCCTTTTTCCGGTCAAAAGTTGGCTGAAATATAGAAGATGTTGGCTGATCTATGGACAGTAATGGATTCTCCACCATTTTATTTTCTAGAAAAGCCGATAGCTCCTGCGAGGAGTATTGCAGCAATGTAATAGCTTGCATAAGCTCCTGGGTCATTGCCATCTTTAATGTTTGCTGTTGAAAAAGTCCTGCTTTCATATTCATACTCATCGATTCATCCCTCCCCCACTCCATTTTACATTATCAGGAGAAAATTCTACACAAAAACCCATGAAAACGCTTACGAATTTTTTCTGAATAGTTTATTTGTTTTAAATACTATATGTTAGAAACGCAAATTTAACAACTACTTTTATTGAAAAATCACCATTTTTCAATAGTGTTGGGTAATATTTTCAAGGCAGGAATAACATCACAGGATTCGATGGAATATTACGGAAAACGAGTAAATTCTCCAAAAATCTTATGGAACCGCTTAAAAATGCCCAATAAAAAATCCCCCACTTTATTAAGCAGAAGATTGGTAATGCCCTCGGCAGGAATCGAACCTGCATTTCAAGCTTCGGAGGCTTGCGTTCTATCCGTTGCACTACGAGGGCGTAATAGATAATATTTTTTTAACAGACTTCATTATATGATAGAATCCCCTTCTTTGCAAGGGTTATCAGGTTTAAAACTTTGTCTTTTGGGTATTATGGGTAATGTGGAAATTCATCCCTGTGCGGCATAATATATAAAGTAATCTATCAGGAAGGAGCCTTAGCCAGAAAATTGTCGAACAAATTATCCATTAAAGGGTTTGTTTTGTTTGACCTAAATTGACCAAAAAGTGTATCATACATACATAAAGAATTTAAATGATTCTCTTAATCGAAGGAGGAAATGAACATGAATTTAATTCCTACAGTTATCGAACAAACAAGTCGTGGGGAGCGTGCCTACGATATTTACTCCCGTTTATTAAAAGACCGGATCATTATGCTAGGAAGTGCAATTGACGATAATGTTTCCAACTCCATTGTTGCTCAATTACTATTTTTAGAAGCGGAAAACCCTGAAAAAGATATCACTCTATACATCAACAGTCCTGGCGGAAGCATCACTTCCGGTATGGCCATTTATGATACTATGCAATATATCAAACCTAATGTATCCACAGTATGCATCGGTATGGCCGCTTCCATGGGCGCTTTCCTATTGGCTGCTGGCGAAAAAGGCAAACGTTATGCATTGCCAAACAGTGAAGTCATGATTCACCAACCGCTTGGAGGAGCTCAAGGTCAAGCTACGGAAATTGAAATTGCTGCCCGCCGTATCCTTCACTTGAAAGATAAACTGAACCAAATCCTGGCAGAACGTACTGGTCAACCTATTGAAGTCCTTCAAAGAGATACGGAACGTGATAACTTCATGACTTCCGAAAGAGCTCTTGAATATGGCTTGATTGACAAAGTCATCACGCGCAGCATCCTTGATGACAAAAAAGACTCTAAATAATTATGCAACAAAAGGCTCCGGAGATCGCCTTAAGCGACTTCCGGAGCCTTTTTTACATTATAAAAGAAAAGGATGCACTTTTAGGCATCCTTTTCTTTTAACCCTCTTGCTGAACGAACTCTTCCAATGCCTCTAACGCTTCTTTTTCATCGCGTCCTTCGACGATTAACTTAACGGACACGCCAGAACTGATGGCAAGGCTCATTAACCCCATTATACTTTTTGCATTCACTTTCTTTCCTTCTTTTTCAAGAAAAACATCTGAATGAAAGCGGTTAGCTTCTTGTACAAAAAGAGCCGCCGGCCGCGCTTGCAAACCCGTCTTCAATTTTACCTCAACTTGTTTTTCCACCATCTTGATCTCCCCTATTAGCTTTATTTTTTCGCAGCAATAGCCTCTCCCCCACGGAGCCTGTCAGCTATTTCATCAATCTTTCGTAATCGGTGATTAATCCCGGACTTACTGATGGTTCCCCCGGATACCATTTCCCCAAGTTCCTTTAAGGTTATATCCTGAAACGCTATCCTAAGCTCCGCAATTTCCCGAAGCTTATCCGGTAAAATGCTTAGTCCTACCGTATCCTCGATATAATGGATATTTTCAACCTGGCGCAATGAGGCCCCGATCGTTTTGTTCAAATTGGCTGTTTCACAATTCACAAGCCGATTCACTGAATTACGCATATCACGGACAATCCGTACATCCTCGAACCTTAATAAAGCTGAATGGGCGCCAACTATACTTAAAAACTCGGCAATTTTTTCGGCTTCTTTCAAATAAATGATGTACCCTTTCTTGCGTTCAAGCGTCTTGGCCTTCAAGCCAAACTTATTCATTAGCTCACACAGGGCATCATTGTGCTCTTTATAAAGTGAGAAAATCTCGAGGTGATAGGAAGACGTTTCCGGATTATTTACCGAACCCCCCGCAAGAAATGCACCTCTCAGGTAAGAACGCTTACAGCATTTCTTCCCAACAATAGTATCGGATATATCATGGAGAATTTCAAAGCCATCGCCTAAAATTTCCAAATCGGTTAAAACCCGCTGCCCTCCGGATGACATCCTGACAATATATACATTATTCTTTTTTAGCTTCATCTTTTTACGGACCAACAGCTCGACCTGGACCTCATAACTTTTTTTCAGCAGCGTATAAATCCTTCTGGCAATCGCAGCATTCTCAGTTTGAATATCCACAACAAGCTTCCGATTAGAAAATGAAAGGGATCCGTTCATCCGGATAAGCGCACATAATTCCGCCCTACCGCAGCAATCCTTTCCCTCTAATGTAGTAAGCTCTTTTTTCGTTTCTGAAGCAAAAGACATCCATTTCACCCCCAATCGAACGCAAGTAATCTATTTTTATCAATCAAAAAACCGTCCCCGCTTAATCTACGGTATTATAGGGCTTTTAGTTTCATTTACAAGCATATTATAAAGCAAATCCGCCACTTTTTTCGTGTCATGGCGTATTACATTCCCCTCATAGCTGAAAATGCGTTCTTGTATGATTTCAAGACCCATCCGTTTTAAACTTTCCACATCATACATGACCGGTTTGGCATATTCAGCTTGATAGCGTTGCTGAATCTCGGTTGGTATTTCCTCATTATTAACAAGTATCCTGTCAATATATGCATTTCCCATATGGTCATATATCGCTTTTATATGATCGCTCGCACTATAATCCAGCGTCTCGCCGGCTTGTGTCATCAAATTGCAAATGTACACCTTCTTAGCCTTGGAACGGGCAACCTCTTCTCCTAGGCCAGGGACAAGTAAGTTAGGCAGAATGCTAGTATATAGACTTCCTGGACCTATGACAATAAGATCTGCCTGCTTGATTTCCTGGAGAGTTTCACTGAGCGGCTTTATATGATGAGGAGACAGAAAAACTTTTTTTATTTTCTTTCCTGAGAAGGGGATCTTGGATTCTCCTGTAACAATCGTTCCGTCATCCATCTCCGCATGGAGAACCACACTTTGGTTGGCAGCCGGGAGCACTTTACCGCGGACATTAAGAAATTTACTCATTTCCTGGATCGCATGGACGAAATCGCCTGTCAACGAGGTCATTGCCGCCAGTATCAAATTCCCCAGCGAATGCCCGGACAACTCATTTTTACTCTGAAAGCGATGTTGAAACATTTGTTCAACAAGGGGCTCTACATCCGATAACGCAGCCAGCACGTTACGAATATCCCCCGGAGCGGGGATATCCATATCCTCGCGAAGGCGGCCTGAACTGCCACCATCATCAGCTACCGTAACGATTGCCGTAATATCCACTGGATGCTTCTTTAACCCTCTCAACAAAACGGGAAGGCCGGTTCCCCCTCCAATGATCACAACCTTAGGTTGTTTCTTCTTATTTAACATCTGCTTTCCCCTTACTTTTTTCGATATCGCGATGTGATACTTGAACCCTGTAATCCTTTTTGAAGTGGTTTGAAATATACTCCGTCAACGCTACTGAACGGTGCTGACCGCCTGTACATCCAATCGCAACAACAAGCTGTGCCTTCCCTTCACGTTTATAATATGGAAGCATGAATGCAAGCAGATCGGTCACTTTTTCCAAGAACTTTTGCGTCTCACTCCATTTTAAAACGTAACTCGACACTTCCTGTTCCAAGCCAGTCCTTGGCCTCATATGGTCAATATAATATGGATTTGGCAGGAAACGTACATCAAACACAAGGTCGGCATCTATGGGCAGGCCATGTTTGAACCCGAACGACATGACATTGACTGTAAAACCGACACTTTTATCGGCAGAAAATTCCGAAGCGATTTTCTCCCTCAATTCGCGCGGTTTCAGTTGGGAAGTATTAAAGATCAATTGAGCCCTTCCCTTCAATTCGTCCAAAAGTTCCCGTTCCATTTTAATGCCTTCCAACGGCCGGCCTAATGGAGCAAGGGGGTGGGTCCTTCTCGTTTCCTTATATCTGCGTACCAAGGAATCATCATCAGCTTCAAGAAAAAGGATTCTTGGTGATACTGCAGCTGTATCCGTTAAATTATCCAGTGCAAGAAATAAGGAATCAAAAAACTCCCTTCCCCTTAAATCCATGACAAGGGCCACTTTATTCATCTTATTCCCGGAGTCCTTCATTAACTCCAAAAACTTTGGCAATAGCGTGGGCGGCAAATTATCGACGCAAAAAAAGCCGAGGTCTTCAAAACTTTGAACCGCCACTGTCTTACCTGCTCCGGACATTCCGGTAATGATGACCAATTGCGTTTCACTCATCTGCCCTGTACTCATAGTTTCTCCGCCCCCATGTATATCTTTTTTTATATTTTAAAATTAACCTGGATCCAATCGGTAAGAAAGTAGCTTAAATTCAGGCGTATAGGTAAATGTTCCATAGATGATCCCACTTCCATGAACCATATAGTCCAGGATGTGAAAATCACCTTCAGCCATCAACAGCTTTTTAACATCTTCAACCGGATGCCAGCTAAGTTCCCCTTCTTCACAAACATCCACATTTACACCATCGGAATCCGTTGCAAAGAAAGTGAACATCATCCATTCTGACAAAACTTTATCTCCGTCCTTCATAATGAAGGTGAAAATACCTTTGATGGAAGGGTTTTTTAAATAAACGCCCGTTTCTTCGCGATATTCCCTAATGCAAGCATCGCGTACAGATTCCCCAGGTTCCATCTTGCCGCCTGGAGCTACCCACCATCCGCGTCTAGGCTTTTTCAATAAGAGGATTTGATTATCTTTTATCAATACACAGTTTGTGACACGTTGCACGTTCTTCACCTCAATTGGATCTGCTCGACTATAGAAACCTTCCCCCCATATTGAAGAGGTTCAGTTTATATCCTTAAACCGCCGCTAGATATCCATTTAGCGATTTATAAATGCTCATAGTTCAAACAAGTTGTATTTTTCATCTTCTTACCATTATGAAAGATTATGTTTAGTATATCTTATCATTATACTATTTTTGAAATGAGCTAACAATAAAGTAAACTTCCTGCATTGGGGGAATATTCATTCGCAAGGAATCACATAGGCAAGCCTTTATCCTGCTTAACTCCTATTCTTCTCCGCTTTCGCTGCCTAAATGCAAAGGGCTGGCTTACTTCACATTAAAAACCATTTAAAAAACACCCTAAAAATTGGAACAAAAGATATAGTCTCAAAGCCGGAAAACAAAAAAAAGACACAGAAACTCAATCTGTGTCCTTAAACGTTTATAATTAAAGGGGGTCAACTTCTACCCATACTATACCCAATTATTATTTCACGCGTGTTACAACGTCGTTAAAACGGAATTACGATTGTATATTCTTGAAATCAAGCCTTTGGCTGCAATTTTTCTTGAAGTTCCTCAACAAAATGCTGAGCGGATTGAGCGGCAATGCTTCCATCGCCTGTAGCTGTAACGATTTGGCGCAATGTTTTTTCACGAACGTCACCAGCAGCAAAAATACCAGGGACGCGTGTTTCCATCCGATCATTCGTTTCAATATAGCCTGTGGAATTCAAGATGCCCAAGTTCTCAAATGGTGTAGTTAGCGGAAGCATTCCGATATAAATGAATACACCGTCTGCGTCCATCACTGTCTCTTCTCCGTTTTCAGTGGAAACTAGAGTGACACCGCCGACTTTGCCGCCTTTTTCATTGATTTCCTTCAAAGTATGATTCCAGATGAAGTTAATTTTCTCATTGGCAAATGCACGATCTTGAAGAATCTTTTGAGCACGAAGTTCGTCACGTCTGTGAACGATCGTCACTTTTGAAGCAAAACGGGTTAAGTACACACCCTCTTCAACAGCAGAGTCTCCGCCGCCGATAACGAACAGTTCTTTTTGCTTGAAGAAAGCACCATCACAAACTGCACAATACGATACACCGCGGCCGCCTAATTCTTTTTCGCCAGGAACGCCGATTTTCTTGTATTCGGCACCAGATGAAATGATGATTGAACGTGCTTTGAATTCCTTGGAACCGGCTTTGATCGTTTTATACTCTTCACCGTCAATGATTTCCTTAACATCCCCATAGGCATACTCTGCACCGAATTTCTTTGCATGATCAAACATTTTCGTTGAAAGTTCAGGTCCGAGTATTGTGTCAAATCCAGGATAATTTTCTACTTCCTCAGTATTGGCCATTTGTCCGCCCGGTACTCCGCGTTCTAACATCAATGTTGAAAGGTTCGCACGTGATGTATAGACAGCCGCCGTCATCCCTGCAGGACCAGCTCCAATAATAACAACGTCATAAATTTTTTCAGACATGTTTTCACTCCTCCATATTCCATTACAAATGGAACCTTCACTACGGTTAGTGTTCCCTACCTATTATCCTATATAACAAATAATTTTTCGTCCAAATATCTGCTCATCCCAGTAAGTTTTCAACCAACTTTACGTACTTCGATAAGGTGGACACCGATATGAAATGTTTGTCTGCGATTGCCTGTTTGCTCGCCTTCTCATTTTTAAGCTGATTCCACACGTACTCCACAGCAGATGCCCAGCCTGCTGGATTATTTAACTTCTGCTCGGATTTCACCGCTTCGATGAAGACGGAAAACCACATTAAATAGAGCCCAGCTTCATTTAATTGTATCGGTTGGAAATGCCGATATAATAACTCAGCTGTACGATCGGCAAAATCAATCGGTGTTAATTGGCGATCTTTAGCAGGAACTTGAACAAGTTCGGCATAATCACGTTCCAAATCAGTGAAATTCTGGTTTAGGTTGAGGACCTGATTTTTCAATAGCTTCTGTTTATGAACCGAATGTTTCAGAAGGAAAATGGCAAACAGCCTTTCTTCGATGAATTCACTTTCCAGTCTTTTTATAATAGAAGGAAAATGATGTTCAAAACCATCTGAAGTTGCATTCATATCTCCCCAAGGCTCCATGCCTTCCTTTTCCGGGTTCATTTCCACGACCTTTTTCCATGCCTTTTTGGCAGCCTGTTCATGGCCTAAGTGGTAAGCGGAAATGGTAAGCCAATAGTAGAAGGTTCCATCTCCCTCGAACCCTTGCTTTTGGAGTCCTTTCAGCCATTTAAATGCAGAAGCATAGTTTCCGATCAAAGCGAAGGTCGCTCCAAGCTTGAAACGATGTTCGGATAGCATCGGCCGAATTTTCTCCAGCATCTGTATGAGCTCTTCAACCTTCGCTTCATCCTGTTGATAATGATGAAAAACAACAAGGTTACAAAGCGCATGCAGGTTTCCCGGACTTTTTTCCAGTACCTCATCAAGTGTTTCAAAAGCTTCATTTACTTGACCAAGATAGAAATAGGCAAGTGCCAGGTTATTATAAGCAGACCAGTAATCCTCGTACTCGGCAATCGTTTCTTTCAGGACTTCGATTGCCTTCGGGAAATTGCCTGATTCCAGGTACTCACGGGCTTGTTCCTGTTTGGTAATGAGCCCATCATGCTTAAAGGGGTTTTCTTCTGACTCATCCGACTCAAAAGTTATCAGTTCAAGCAGATCCTCTGCGTCATCGCTGAACTCCCCGTCTTCTTCTTTATCAAGATAAGCACTGGCGTGACGATAAGCCTCCTTGAACATGCCTAAGTGGGCATAATTATTCGCCAGGAAGTAATGACATTCGGACATATAGGGATCCATCACATCCAAGATGTTTTCCAATAGGTTGTTTGAATAATTATATTCACCGATTTCCGAGCAGGTGATTGCCAATTGACAGGCTATCATCGGTTCAGCCGGTTCAAGTTCCAGCGCACGTTCCAGGTATTTTTTTGATTTAGGTAATTCTCGTCTATGATAAGCTTTTAAACCCTTGGTGAAATAATACTCACCTGTTGGGTGAAAAGTTAGAATTTTTGCCTGTTGGCCAAATTTAGAGTCTTTACTCATGTAATCCTCCATCTACAAGTTGATTAACCATAGTATTATAACATATTGGAGAATATTTGCCGAACAATTCAAGAAAATGGAAAACGGTAATTACCATGCTTTCTTTAAGAAAAAATCGGATTATATCCCTAGCCAAATGGGGATTCAGGATTAGTCGTAAATACAAAAAAAAGCCCTCCTATTGACGGAGGGCACAGTTAGTAGATAAAAGGGGTTGGAAAATATCTCTTTCATCAATGATGGTCCCGAACAAAGCAACACCTTCAAATCTCAGGTATGGTTTTCACCAAAATTTCGTTGCAGAAGTTGATTGGAGCGGGTGTGCGAGACTCCTGCGGGAAAAGCGCGTCTAGGGGAAACCCCGCAGGCACAAACCGAGGAGGCTCCCGGACCGCCCGCGGAAAGCGAGTTTCTTGAGCGGAAATCAACGTCCAAATTGAACAAGCCATTAAAAAACTGAAGACAAACTTGATTTTCATCGAGTTTGTCTTCAGTCTGAGCCCTCCTATTGACGGAGGGCAATCACCATTCATTCGGTTTCTTTCGGTTCGTCCTTATCGGCATGTCTAGCCTTCAATACATCAAGCACTGCTTGGAAAGGCAACTCCTGCTCCCGAAGAAGAACGAATAAGTGATAGAGGAGATCGGCGCTTTCCATCGAAAGTTCCTCTGCATCCCGGTTCTTGGCAGCAATGATCACTTCTGCCGCTTCTTCACCGACTTTTTTCAGGATCTTATCAACGCCCTTATCGAATAGGTAGGTAGTATATGAACCTTCAGGCATTTCCGATTTTCTTTTTTCAATCAATCTTTCCAATTCCGTCAAGAAAGACACATTCGCCTTCACGTCTTGTCCGGCTTCACTGTTTCGGTAAATCGTTTCACTAAAACAGCTTGTTGCCCCTGTATGGCAAGCAGGACCTGCAGGAGCGACCCGAACGACCAATGCATCTTGATCGCAGTCATACTTCATTTCGATGATTTTCTGGGTATTGCCGCTGGTCGCCCCTTTATGCCATAATTCATTGCGCGAACGGCTGAAGAAGACCGTTTCACCTTTTTCAATCGACAATTGCAGCGATTCTTGGTTCATGTAAGCAAGTGTCAGCACTTCGCCGGTTCCTGCATCTTGAATAATTGCCGGTACCAGGCCTTTTTCGTCGTATTTAATAGTTTCAAGATTCATCGTACAACCACTCCTTGTTGTTTGAGAAACGCTTTGACTTCTTTGACGGATGTTTCTTTATAATGAAAAATCGATGCGGCTAATGCTGCGTCGGCTTTTCCTTCTTGGAAGGCTTCCTGGAAATGCTCGGCGTTACCAGCCCCGCCTGAGGCGATGACCGGCACTGAAACGGCTTCAGATACCGCTTTTGTCAAAGCGACATTAAACCCTTTTTTCTCGCCGTCACAATCCATGCTTGTCAATAAAATTTCACCTGCACCGCGGATTACGGCTTCCTTCGCCCACTCGATCACTTCCCATTCAGTCGGTTTCCGACCGCCGTGGGTATAGACGCGCCATGACCCAAGCTCTTCATCATATCGGGCGTCTATGGCGACAACGATACATTGGGAACCAAAATAATCAGCACCTTCATTTATTAAATCAGGGCGCAGAATGGCTGCTGTATTTAAGGATACCTTATCGGCACCGGCTCGTAAGATCTTCTTCATATCCGCCAATGAATTTATGCCGCCGCCCACCGTGAACGGGATTGCCAAGCTGCCCGCTACCGCTTGAACGACGTCGACGATCGTTTCCCTGCCTTCATGTGATGCGGAAATATCAAGGAAGACAAGCTCATCGGCACCTTCTTGGTCGTAAAAGGATGCAAGTTCGACCGGATCTCCAGCATCCCTAAGGGAAACAAATTGTATACCTTTAACTACGCGCCCGTCCTTTACATCGAGACATGGAATAATTCGTTTAGTGAGCATTTAACCACGCACCTTTTCTAGTGCTTCTTCTACAGTAAAGCGATTGGTATAAATTGCTTTGCCAATGATTGCCCCTGCAATTCCTTGGGCTTCATACTCTTTGAGGGTGACAAGGTCTTCGAGTGAACTAATGCCTCCCGAAGCGATCACGTTTTTACCAGTTGCCTCCGCCATGGCCAATATACCTTTCACATTCGGACCTGAAAGCATGCCATCCGTCGCGATATCAGTCACGATAAAGGTCTCTGCACCAGCATCGGCCAGTAATTTGCCAAGATCTATCGCAAGGGTTCCAGAAGTTTGAAGCCAACCATGAGTGGCTACCCTGCCATCTTTCGCATCTATCCCGATTGCGATATGGCTTCCATATTTCCTAATCATATCTTTAGTGAAATCAGGGTCTGAAACGGCCGTGCTGCCTAGAATGACACGTTCCACTCCATTATCCAGGTAATGGGCTATATCCTGTTCCGTACGGATGCCGCCGCCGATTTGAATGCGGGCCCCTAACTCACTTGCAGCTTTAATTACGTATGAATCATTGATGCGCACTCCCTCTTTAGCTCCGTCAAGGTCGACCATATGTATCCAATCGGCTCCTTGGTCTGCAAAGCTTTTAGCCATATCGAAGGGGGAATCGCCATAAACGGTTTCCTGATTGTAATCTCCCTGGATTAAGCGGACGCATTTGCCTCCGCGCATATCAATCGCCGGGTAAATAGTAAAGTTGCTCATGCTTCTTCCTTCCCTTCTACTAATGACAGATAATTTCTCAAGAGTGACATGCCCATCTTCCCGCTTTTTTCCGGATGGAACTGCATGCCGAATACATTCCCTTTACCGACGATCGCCGGCACTTCCACATCATACGTCGCCGAAGCGGTAACGAATGATTCATCCGTATCGACGTAGTAAGAATGGACGAAATAAACATGTTCCTCTTCCAGTCCCTCATTCACTTGTGACGCCTGTTTAAATTCAAGACGATTCCAGCCCATGTGCGGCACTTTATAAACCTGGTCATTCGCATCCACTCCTTTAAAACGAACGACTTTACCTGGGATGAGGGATAATCCTTTTGCACGTCCATTTTCCTCACTTTCATCAAAGAGAAGCTGCATACCTAGGCAGATGCCTAAAAGATACCCTCCATCGGCTACATATTCCTTCAGGAATTCATCCAGCTTTTGTTTTTCCAAGAGACTCATGGCATCCCTGAAAGAGCCAACGCCGGGAAGTATGATCCCATTCGACTTTGAAAGTTCTTTTGGGTCATCGGAAATGAATGAATCGGCACCAAGGCGCTCCAGCCCTTTGCTTACGGAAAATAAATTCCCCATGCCATAATCGACGATCCCGATCATTTACAACATTCCTTTCGTCGAAGGGATGCCTTTGACACGTGGATCGATGGTCGTAGCTTCATCCAATGCACGTCCAAGCGCTTTGAATATTGCTTCGATCATATGGTGTGTGTTGTGTCCGTAATGAACGACTACATGCAGATTCATCCTGGCTTCAAGAGCGAACTTCCAAAGAAACTCGTGCACCAGTTCAGTATCGAAAGTACCGACCTTTTGCGAAGGAAATTCAGCCCGGAACTCCAGGTGCGGACGATTGCTTAAATCAATGACAACCTGGGCGAGTGCTTCATCCATAGGTACGAAAGCATTTCCGTAACGCTTTATCCCGCGCTTGTCTCCAAGGGCCTCCAATAACGTCTGCCCCAAGCAAATGCCAATATCTTCAGTTGTATGATGATCATCCACATCTGTATCCCCGTTTGCATCTACAGTCAAATCAAACTTCCCGTGTTTCGTGAACAAATCCAGCATATGCGTCATAAACGGAACGCCCGTCTTAATGGAGGAATTACCTTCCCCATCCACACCAAACTTCAAGCTTATTTCCGTTTCATTCGTCTTTCGCTCCACACTAGCAAAACGTTCCATTACAACTCCTCCTCAATTCCCAAGATGTAAAAGCATGTCAAAAGTCTTTATATCAGTGATTTCACTTATTTTAATAATTCAGGACTTTTCCCCGGATTCATTCACACCACGTGATTCAATGGCACGGGCGTGAGCCTCTAGTCCTTCCATCCGGGCAAATGCTGCGATCTTTTCTGCATTTTTGCGGAAGGCTGTTTCACTATACATGATGACGCTCGATTTCTTTTGGAAATCATCCACATTCAGCGGGCTGGAAAAACGGGCAGTTCCATTTGTAGGCAACACATGGTTGGGACCTGCAAAATAATCCCCGACGGGCTCCGAACTAAAGCGGCCAATGAAGATTGCCCCGGCATGGCGGATTTTAGCCATGATTTCAAGTGCATCTTTAGCCACAATTTCCAAATGTTCCGGTGCAAGTTCATTAATCGCTTCAACAGCTTCTGCCATATTCCCGCATACAACGATTCGTCCGTAATCCCTTATGGATGCTGCAGCAATATCATGGCGTGGAAGTAACGCCACCTGCTTGGTCACTTCTGCTGCCACTTCTTCTGCAAGTGACGTTGACGTCGTCACCAAAACACTGCATGCTCGGGCATCATGCTCCGCCTGTGATAGCAAGTCTGCCGCAACTTCTGCAGCGATGGCCGATTCATCCGCCAATATCGCTATTTCACTTGGACCTGCTATCATATCAATGGCAACATCACCGAATACTTCACGCTTCGCTAACGCCACATATATATTTCCCGGACCCACTATTTTATCCACTTTCTTAATGGTTTCCGTCCCATAAGCGAGAGCAGCTATGGCCTGGGCCCCGCCAACTTTATAGATTTCCTTCACTCCGGCAATTCTGGCAGCTGCCAAAACCGCTGGCGATAATTTCCCATCTTTTCCTGGAGGGGAAACCATAACGATCCGTTCCACCCCCGCGGCCTTCGCAGGCAACACATTCATCAATACTGACGAAGGATATGCAGCTGTGCCTCCAGGTACATAAACACCTACAGCATCAAGAGGTGTCAATTTTTGTCCTAGCATCGTTCCCGTATCATCAGTCGTAAACCATGAATTTCGAATTTGTTTCTCGTGAAACATTCGAATATTATTTGCAGCTTCTTGAATAATATCAAGCTGCTCAGCAGTTAAGGCCGCCGTCGCTTCTTCCATTTCCTGTTCCGATACAAGTAATTCCCCTGGACTGACACCATCGAAACGTTCGGTATAGGTATGTAAAGCGGCGTTTCCGCTTTTCCTGACATCATAAATAATATCCTGAACCGCTTTTCTTTGATCGGCAGTACCTGCTTCAACCGAGCGTTTCAGTGAAATCCCTTCAGCAAACCGTTCTATTTTCATACCTTCACCTCATTAGCGATTCTTTACTATTCAATAATTTCTGCTAGCCGTTCCACGATTTCGGTAATCCTTGCTTCTTTAATTCGATAGCTGACAGGGTTTGCTACCAGCCTCGAAGTCACATTGGCAATTTTCGCATATTCCACAAGACCGTTTTCCTTCAATGTCCGCCCCGTTGAAACGATATCGACGATTCGTTCGGCTAAACCGATTAACGGTGCTAACTCAATTGACCCATTCAACTTTATAATCTCAACTTGCTCCCCCTGCTCGCGAAAATAACTGGAAGCAACGTTCGGGTATTTACTGGCTATTTTGGGGGCGATGTCACTTATTTTCGTACCAGGCAATCCAGCTACAGCCAAGTAGCAGGCACTGATTTTCAAATCAAGTAACTCATAGACATCACGTTCTTCTTCTAACATGACATCCTTCCCTGCAATTCCAATGTCAGCGACACCGTGTTCCACATATGTTACGACATCCATCGGTTTTGCTAAAATGAACCGCAGATTCTCCTCTTCCACTTCAAGGATCAATTTCCGGGAATCATCAAACTCGGGAGGGAGACGAAAACCGGCCCTTCTTAACAGCTCTGCCGCTTCTTCAAATATTCTCCCTTTCGGCATGGCAATCGTTAAAAAGCTATTATTCATCTTTTCCATTCCCCCCATTCCCTACGAATAAATGAACTTCAGAAAATGTCCGTGTAAAAGCATCGACATTCTGGACGACCGTAATATCTTGAATCGTTACTATTTTCCCTTCGGCGCGTTTTTTTCTTGCAAATTGTATTGCTTCCAATCTCCGTTCGGGACTGAATAAAATGCATTCTGGCGCGACAGGCTGGATCGGCTCCCCAAGAGCTTCTGCAAGACGATCCACCCGGATTGCAAAACCTGTGGCCGAAGCATTCCAGCCGAACTTCGCAAGCAGATTATCATACCGGCCGCCATTGCCGATTGGCGAACCCACTTGCCCGGCATACACTTCAAATAAAGTTCCCGTGTAATAACTCATATGACTGACCAATGTTAAGTCGAAGCTCACATATTGTTCAACGTCAAATTCTTTCAGCTGCGCAGACAATTCCTTCAGTTCAGCCAAAGAATCTTGCCCTTTATTATTTTCAACCAACCCTAGCGCCTTGTTCAGGGTTCCTTCACTGCCCCTTAATGAGGTAAATTCGATAAGCCGTTGTTTATCAATGGATGAAAGCGGCAGTGATTTAACATGCTCGCGATAACCGACATAATTTTTTTCATACAAAAACTTCCTTAATATAGAGGCTCTTTCCTCCGTACCTAGAATGCTTAAGAAAAATTCTTGCAGAAATCCGATATGTCCAATGGAAATCTTAAATTCCTGAAGCCCTGCAGCCTTTAGAGCATCCGCAAGCAGGGCAATCATTTCAGCATCGGCACTTATAGACTTATTTCCGATGCATTCAATGCCAATCTGTTCGAATTCTGCCGGCCTGCCTCCTTCACGCTGCTGTGCGCGGTATACATTCGCGGAATAGGCCAGGCGAAGCGGAATTTGCTGTTTTAACAGTTTGGATGCTGCGACCCGTGCAATGGGAGCTGTCATCTCGGGACGGAGTACGAGCGTATGCCCCTGGGAATCAAGAAGTTTAAACAACTGTTGATCCAAGATTGCCGAAGCATCGCCAATTGTTTCATAATATTCCAAAGCAGGCGTTTCAATAAATTGATATCCCCACTTCTTGATTTCATCACTCATTTTATTTCTGGCCGACACTTTCGTTTCATACAGCACCGGCAATGTATCTCTCATGCCTAATGGTTTTTCAAACATAAATGGCTTTGTCACGACTGCACATCCTTTTGAAATTTTGATTACTATCTATATCCAATCGGTCCGCCTATGGGCAAAAACCGATGCACCCATTCCTAATTTTGTTTATCCCTTTATCTTTCCAAGGTTTCACGCTTAAATCCAAATTTCGGACAACATATAAAAATAGTATCAAATAAACTGACATAATAATATAAATAATCACAATATTCTACTAGAACACTTTAGTTCGCTAATATGGTAGTAGGTTGAAGTTATTAATAGTTTACCCCTGCCCCCACCTTACGTCAAGGAAAATATGCCTAATTCCATTACTTCAATACAACGGCGGTGTTGGATATTCTTCATGATCGGTTTAAGTCCAAATGGAAAGAGTTGTACCTTTTTACCCGAATATTTCTTACTATCTTTAGCCATTCATTGTTATTAATGTATACCTTTTGGTTTAGCTGTTTTATAATATTTAGGAGTTTGGTAATATTATAAAATTTTAGGGGGAAATGGGAGTGAAGAAATTTTTTTCATTTTTTGTGGCACTTATCGTTCTTTTTTCACTGGGTTTAAGCGGAACGAAGGCTTTTGCGGCAACTAAGATCAACCAGGATGAGCTTAATGCATACCTTTCTGAAGTTAGAATGACGCAAGAAGAATTGGAAGAGTATTTATCCTATTACGACTTATCATTGAATGAACTGAAATCGGTAGAAGAGTTGCGTGATACATTAGGACCGACCGTCACTCCTGAGACCATACAGAATCTACTTAAACAATATGAAATGACAGAAGCTGAACTTAAGGAATTATTAATAGAATACGGTGAACTGGAAGAGGGGGATTCCATCATCGATACCTTCCATTTCATTTACGACATTGAGGATATCATCGATTTAGAAATGGATTATGATGAGGAAGAGATGGAATATGATGATGAAGAGATCATCGATTTAATGGATGGTCTCTTTACTGAGATTGGCCTTACAGACGAAGAGCTGGACAGATTCATGAACCACCTTTTACCTATCGTCGAAGACCCTTCTTTTGAAGCTCGTTTAATGGCGATCTCCGATCGGATGGATCAACTCGAGTATTTTGAAACAATTGATGAATTATCTGCTGAACAAGTGGCAGAATTGCTTTCTATATATAATGATCTTCAAAGCTTGCTGCAAATTCAATTCAAATTCGCCTTAATTCAGGATGGTGTCACGACAAACCTATCCCTTGAGGCTTTATTCCAGCTTAAGGAATTGACGAATGCTAGTTTACTAGTTTCCATTTATGATTTAAACGGCAATTTTTTGCTAGATTTTACATTGACAGGTGAAATGATCGGTTCAGATTTAGTGAAAGAAACCGGTAATGACATTAAACAGTCCACTGAGGTCATTTCTAAAGTGGTTGAGGTAAAAAAAGAAAAGAAAAAACCCACAAAACCTGAACATAAAACGGAAAAAGGCGGAGTGCTTCCTAAAACGGCTGGTAATTACTTATTCGGTGCTTTAATCGGTTTAATGTTGATGGGTATCGCTTTCGGATTAATCAGAAAAGCGAGATTCACTAATTAAGATGAGCAAAAATAGGCAATCCAAGCATAAGAAAAAAACGTTACTTATCACTGCTGTTTGCATTTTAACCTTAGGTTTTTATTTTACAACGACAAATGCCTATACGCTGTTAAAAGGCTATGCCCTATATAAATGGAATAAATCTGACACACTGGAAGCGACGGCTAAGCTACCCGAACCGAAGACGAAAGCTGATATTCCCGTTGGGCTTGAACTATATGAAGAACGACCGGAGACAGGTGATTTGATGGGTGAGCTTTATATTCCAAAAATCGAGGCAACACTTCCAATTTATCACGGAACGGACGAAGATGAACTCGAAAAGGGCGTCGGTCATTATGCGGGGTCCGTCCTCCCCGGTGAAAAGGATAATTCCGTTTTATCCGGTCACCGAGATACAATTTTCAGAGATTTAGGTGAAGTCGGCGAAGGTGACTTGCTGATTGCCAAGACAGAAGCCGGTACGTTTACATATAAAGTGAGGAAGGTTCGTATCGTCGATGCAGATGACCGTACCGTGATCGTTCCCAAGCCTAAAGCCACACTTACAGTAACAACCTGCTATCCTTTTTCATATATTGGTAGTGCACCGGAACGATACGTATTGGTTGCCGATTTATTAAAATCGGAGATAGGTAAATGAGATGCGGGGCTGAAGTTATTCTGCCCCCTCTTCATAAATCTTTAATAGATGATAGGAGGACAGCTCAACATGGATGAACAGGCACAGCAAAGGTTTTTTCAAATTTTAAAAGAAACGTATGAAGCAACGGTGAACCAGGAAAATGTATCAATCAACGAAGTGATAGAGCATCTAAAGAGTGAACTGACTCCGTTATACCCAAAATGCCATTAAAAAGGACTTGCCACATATATGGGCAAGTCCTTTTTCATAAGGAAGTTTGCTGATCTCTCTCAAGCATTTCCTCTTTGGTATATATGATTTTCATTGGATTTCCCCCGACGAAGGCTCCCTCCGGAACATCCTTATGGACAAGCGTCCCCGCAGAGACAATCGCCCCATTACCAATTGAAAGTCCTGGAAGAATGGTCGAATTGGCTCCAATCAACACTTCATCACCAATGACTACAGCTCCTAAACGATATTCATGAATCAAATATTCATGAGCAAGGATCGTCGTATTATAGCCAATGACAGTATTCATTCCAACCGATATTTTTTCCGGAAACATCACATCCGGCATGACCATTAAGGCAAACGAAGTATGCTTTCCTACTTTCATATGTAAAAAAGTCTTGTATAGCCAATTCTTCATGCCCAGAAAAGGCGTATAACGCGCTAGCTGTATCACCACAAAATTCTTTACGACTTTCCAGAATGGAACGGTCTTATATACATGCCATAGTGAATTAGCCCCTTCAACTGGATAGCGGGACGTGCGTCTCATTTTCTAGCCTCCGTGAGTTTTTCAACCTCAACGATATTCAATATATCCGCCATCTGCTCAAGCATATAATCAGGGTGATAACTTTCCAAGAATTCACGGCCTTTAATGGACCATGAGACCCCTGCCGTTTTTGTACCTGTATTTTTACCGCCCATAATATCATGATAACTGTCGCCAATCATGATCGCTTCTTCAGGAACCGAACCGAGTTGATTTAAAGCTTTTACCAAAGGCTCTGGGTCCGGCTTTGCCTTTTCTACTTCATCCAGTGTGACCACCACTTCAAAGAATTGATCCAGTTTACTTAAACGCAGGCCCTTTTCGACGACATCACGCTTCTTTGTCGTAACGACTGCCAATTTATAACCGCTCTGCTTCAACGTTTGAACGGTTTCATACACCCCGTCAAATTGTGTGACAAGCAAATCATGGTTCCTCCAATTATGCTCCCGATAGTAAGCGATCATTTCATCCACTAGTTTTGGATCAATGGAAGAAAAAGTATCGACCAAAGTCGGTCCGATAAATGGAATGATATCTTCCCGATTGAACTTTCCGGGACAAAAGTGGTTTAAAGTTTCCGTAAAAGAGGCGATGATTAATTCATTTGTATTGATCAGCGTCCCATCAAGATCAAATAATAATGTAGTTATGTTACTGTTCATATACAGCTTCCTTTCTCTGTACCCTGTCAGTCCGATTCCATATATACGCAACGGCCATCGTTAAAACAATGGCAGTGAGTAGCCGAATAAGCAACAACGGCAAGACTGGAATCCCCAGCGGAATAAAAATCAGTGTGTCTTCTACAACAGCATGGCAGGCAACTAAAAAGATGAACGCAATCGTCATATCCTTCTTCGAAACATTATCTTCTTTAGCGGCTTGAATCATTACGCCCGCCCCATATGCCAAACCGAGAGTCAGGCCTGTAACGAAAGGCATGGAAGCATTCGGCTTCATCCCCAGGACCTTCATGAAGGGAGCCAGGGCTTTCGAGAAGGCTTCCAGCCATTTTAAATCTTTCATGATTTGAACCGCCACCATGAGCGGAATAACGATGACCGTCAGCTGACCGATTCCTGAAAGGGCTTGGAGGACACCATGTAGGAGGATTGCACCTGCTCCGTTAATCTCTGCAGCCTCCCCAATAGCCACTCCTTGGGCCATTTCAGATCCGCCCTGCCAGACAAGATTGATGACGATCGCTGATAAAAGGGCAAGCCCGATCCGTACTGTTAGGATGATCCACAGCTTGACACCGGTTTTCATCGCCACACCTGACTCGATCAATAAATTATGTGAAAAAGATAGCATCATAGCGATAATAAAAACTTCCTTCACAGTCAAATCAAGTGTTAATATGCCAGCGATCGCCGCGTATAAATTCAGGAAATTCCCTAACACAAGCGGAATTGCCGCATCCCCTGGAAGACCGATGAGATTCATCAAAGGCGCTATCAAGTTAATGATGAATGGCAATACAGGCGTATATTGAAGCACAGTGACGATCAAAGTGACTGGAAATATCACTTTCCCCAAAGACCAAGTTGTGTTCAAGCCTGAAAGAAGTCCCTTTTTAATCGAATCTACTATCACTATGCCCTCTCCCTTTACACATATTCCCTATGCATCTAAATATCGTTTGTTTGCATGCCCGCTGACCCTTCTATAGACCACTAAAGCAATGGCTACAACTACCAACACAATTGAGATCACTTGTGCGATACGCAGTGACTCCGTCAGCATCAAACTATCCGTCCGCAATCCTTCAATGTAATAACGGCCGATGGAATACCATATTACATAGGTTAAAAATAGTTCCCCCCTGCGCAAGTTCACTTTCCGTAAACTTAAGAGGATAATGACACCGGCGATATTCCAAATCGATTCATACAAAAAGGTCGGGTGATAGTACGTACCGTTTATGTACATTTGATTGATGATGAATTCAGGCAAATGCATATTTTCCAGGAATGACCTTGTTATTTCTCCCCCATGCGCTTCCTGATTCATGAAATTACCCCAACGGCCAATCGCCTGCCCCAACAATAAGCTCGGTGCAGCAATATCCGCCAGCTTCCAGAATGAGACTTTCTTGACCTTGGCAAAGACGATGGCAGTCAGCACCGAGCCAATCAACGCACCATGTATGGCAATTCCGCCATTCCATATTTTTATGATATCCCCCGGGTTTTGTGAATAGTACTCCCATTGGAAGATCACATAATAAATACGGGCACTAATGATCGCGATTGGGACAGCAAACAAAATCATATCCGTAAATATTTCCTTATCAAGACCTCTTCGCTCTGATTCCCTCAAAGCGATAATAAGACCCAATAACACACCGAAACCGATGATCAGTCCATACCAATGTACCTGGATGGGGCCTAGATCTAACGCGATTGGATTCAGCGGCTGTATTCCTTGTTCCATTTTGTCCCCTCTTTTCCTATAACCTTTTAAAATTCATCATGTTCCGGATCTGCAATGGCATGGTTCAAGCGATCTGAAAACTGTTCCGCAGCATTTACACCCATTCGTTTCAGGCGGTAATTCATGGCTGCCACTTCAATGATAACTGCTAAATTTCGCCCTGGACGGACAGGTACGGTAATTTTCGTCACTTCCGTATCGATGATTTTCATTTTTTCTTCATCAAGACCAACCCGGTCATACTGCTTGTTTTTTTCCCATAGTTCCAGATTGATGACAATTGAGATCTTTTTATTGCTTCGGACTGCACCAGCTCCAAAAAGTGTCATTACATTAATGATTCCCAATCCTCTTATTTCAAGAAGATGTTCGATTAAATCTGGGGCATTCCCTACTAGCGTATCTTGGTCTTCCTGCCTGATTTCGACGCAGTCATCGGCTACGAGACGATGACCCCGTTTCACCAATTCCAGGGCTGTCTCACTTTTACCGACTCCGCTTTTCCCGGTGATCAACACCCCTAACCCATAGATATCCACCAATACACCATGAACAGCAGTAGTTGGTGCCAACCTGCTTTCAAGGAAATTGGTCAGACGGCTGTATAACCTTGTTGTCTTCATATTAGATCTCATCACAGGAACGGATTCCCGCTCAGAAGCTTCGATCAATTCTATCGGCACTTCCTGACCACGCGTAATGATGATGCCTGGAGTAAAGTCCCTGCACAACTCTTCCATCCTCTGTATTCGCTCCGGTTCATTCAACCGATTAAAAAAGGACATCTCCGTCATACCTAAAAGCTGTACTCGATCCGCGGGATAATAATCAAAAAAACCGGCTATTTCAAGTCCGGGACGAGATAAATCACTCGTGACTATTGGTCGGTTAATTCCTTCTTCCCCACTGATAAGTTCTAGACCGAACGCTTCTACTATATCCTTTGTACGGACTTTTGCCATATATCTTTCCTCCTTTTGGAGCGTTGCTATTTTTCGAGATACTTTTTCTATTTTAGCATTTTTCTGTTAATAACCAAACAAAGCATTATCGATTTATTGTTTTTTTATTCACTGCACCCGGATTATGAAAGCGGGAAGGTCTCCGTGAACAGGAAAGAGATGAAACTACATGAATCCTAAGAAAGCCCGCAAGTTTATATTGGCGGGCTCACTTTGTACACAAAAGGCATCAGAAAACGTATCTTTCATCAAATGATGTTCCCAAACCAACTCCAAAGCAACACCTTCAACTCCTTAGATATAGTTTCTATCCAAATTGTACAAGCCCTAAAAAAATGTAGGCAAACTCGATTTTCACCGAGTTTGCCTACATTCAGAGCCCGCCAGTTATATCAGCGTGCTTTCTTTTTCTTCAGGAAACCGTTATCGCTGCCGTCTTGGTTTCTGCAAAAACATGGAGCACAGGAACCTCTTCCTTAACCGTCTTAAACTTAAGGACCTTCTGAACCACATCACTTTTCTCTTCGATGATGGTCATCCCTTCCAAAGTTACATTAAAGCTTCCTAAATTTGATTTCAACTCTCCTTCGATCGCCTTACCTGTTGGCAGGGTAAGCTGGACTTTTCCAGTGATTGACTTAGCATGGATCGAATCGCAATCCATCCCTGAATTCGTACAGATGATTTCCCCATTGAAAGTTTGGACATCCAATTTCTTGAAGTATCCATCGGCATTAATCGCTCCATTCAGGGTTTCGGCTTCCAAGTCATTAAAGTTGGTATCCGCAATGGTGATCATCCCGTTAGCTGTTTCAAGCTCACACGAATCACCCGTAACCTGCATGATATGAATGGCACCATTCGCCGTCTTCGCTTTAAGGTTCTCTGATTTCAATGATTCAGTCGTGATTGCGCCATTGAACATCCTTATATGGATATCCTCATATTCCTTCCTTGGAATGTACATGATCGTATCAACCTTTATGGATTTTTCACGAACCTTGAACCTCAATTTTCCATTTTCAATAGTGAAATCGACTTCTTCCAAAAAGTTCTTCCTAGCTTCTTCTATATCTTCCACACGGTATACCTTAGCTTCGCATTCAACCCTGACATCATTATGGTCCCATGCGGCGATTTTTATTTTCCCATTTGCTATATCCACATCAACTTCATTCAGGAGATCATGATCATGCTGGAAAATATGACTGACCTCCACAGATTTCCCAAAATTGAAATCAAGGTCCGTTTCTTTGATTTTCTTAAAAGCACTTTCAACGAAATCAATAATCTTTTCTTTCGATGACTGGATATTCTTCTTAAACGTATCCTGAGTGCTTCCCTCGCTTTTCTTATCCACGACTACCGTCGATAATTCATTTTGCAATTTCTGCTCTTTAGCTTCACTTTCCTGACTGGCTTTATCTAATTCTTCCAATAAGCCCATGGCTTCTTCAGCTGATAACTTTCCATCCTGAATCATTTCTAAGATTTTCTTTCTTTCCTCCTGCATGAACATTCCTCGCTTTCTTCTATCATTTTATTCATACATACGCCCAGATATCTAAAAAGTTTCATAAATACCGTTTTTCCCATCATTCGACAAAGGGAAATGACAATTTCCGAAAAGGAAGATGTATGATTTCCCCGGAAATATCTTGTTTTCCTATTCTTTAATCAAATGATTGATTAAATGCGCACCGTCATTTTTCTACAAAAAAACAAGCCTGATGGCTTGTTCCAGACTGTAGATAAACTTGAAGAAAAGCCGGTTTGCCTACAGTTTTTTATAATAACCATTCCAATTGATTTCAGAAATCCGCTCCCTTTCCGCCGACTGTCTGCCAAGCCTCCTCGACGCAAGCGCCTGTGGGGTCTTGGCTAGCCAGTTATTCGGCAGGAGTGTCGCAAATTTCTTCAATCCAATAAGGATTACAGTAAAAAAACATGAAGGATAATCTAGTCTTATCTTAAAATCATGGCTCGGGATGACGTTCCGAACCTCTGATTGTAGACAGGTTCTAAGAAAAGCCGGTTTGCCTACAGTTTTTTATAATAACCATTCCAATTGATTTCAGAAATCCGCTCCCTTTCCGCCGACTGTCCGCCAAGCCTCCTCGACGCAAGCGCCTGTGGGGTCTTGGCTAGCCAGTTATTCGGCAGGAGTGTCGCAAATTTCTTCAATCCAATGGATTACAGTAAAAAAACATGAAGGATAATCTAGTCTTTTTTTTAATGATGGTTCGGAATGAGACCGTTCCGAACCCCCTTTTTTCTACAAACAGAAACAAGCCTGATGGCTTGTTCTTTTAAGCATGTTCATGCTGAGTTTCTTTTTCTTCAATCCAATTTTCCATACGAATTTGATCACGGGTAAGTACAGGTTTTAAGTATTTTCCCGTATACGATTCGGAAACTTCACATATTTTTTCAGGTGTTCCATAAGTGACGATTGTTCCGCCCTTATCTCCGCCTTCCGGTCCCAGGTCAATAATATGGTCCGCCGTCTTGATGACATCCAGATTATGCTCGATCACCAGAACTGTATCCCCATTGTCAACCAGCCGCTGCAGAACCTGGAGCAGCCTTGCTATATCGTGGACATGAAGTCCGGTAGTTGGTTCATCCAAGATATAAAAGGAGCGCCCAGTGGAACGGCGATGCAATTCAGAAGCAAGTTTCACCCTTTGCGCTTCACCGCCTGATAAAGTGGTAGCAGGCTGTCCAAGCTTGATATAACCCAAACCAACATCATAAATCGTTTGTAGCTTCCGTTTGATTTTTGGGATATTTTCAAAGAAACTAACGCCTTCCTCAACTGTCATATCGAGGATGTCGGAAATGTTTTTCCCTTTATATTTCACTTCAAGAGTTTCTCGGTTATAACGTTTCCCATGACAGATTTCACATGGGACATAGACATCTGGAAGAAAATGCATTTCAATCTTGATAATGCCATCACCTCGGCATGCTTCACAACGGCCGCCCTTCACATTGAAACTGAACCTTCCTTTTTTATAACCGCGGATTTTCGCTTCGTTAGTCGAGGCAAATACATCACGAACATCATCGAATACACCCGTGTAGGTAGCTGGATTCGATCGTGGGGTTCTGCCGATCGGTGATTGATCAATATCAATGACTTTATCTAAATGCTCAATTCCCTTGATCTCACGGAAATCGCCTGGTCTGGCTTTTGCCCTATTCAGCTTTTGAGCCAACGATTTATGGAGGATCTCATTCACTAATGTACTTTTCCCTGATCCAGAGACTCCTGTAACGGCTGTAAAGACTCCAAGTGGGAATTTCACATTAACGTTTTTCAAATTATTTTCCTTGGCACCTTTTATTTCAATGACACGGCCATCATTTTTCCGGCGTTCCAATGGCAATGGAATGAATTTCTTCCCTGCTAAATATTGGCCCGTTAAGGATTTAGGGTTATTCATGACCTCTTCCGGAGTACCAGCGGCCACTATTTCCCCTCCATGCGCTCCTGCTCCAGGACCAACATCAATCAAATAGTCCGCAGCAATCATCGTATCTTCATCATGCTCGACAACAATCAGGGTGTTCCCGATTTCGCGCATATTCTTCAATGTTTCGATCAATCGATCGTTATCCCTCTGATGCAGCCCTATTGAAGGTTCATCCAAAATATAGAGTACTCCCGTCAATCGGGAACCGATCTGCGTAGCCAATCGTATACGCTGCGCTTCACCGCCTGATAATGTTCCCGCTGCCCTGCTCAACGTCAAATATTCCAAACCTACATTAGCCAGGAAACCGAGCCGCTCACGAATTTCACGTAAAATCAATCTCGCAATTGCAGCTTCCTTTTCAGTCAAATCAAGCTCATCGAAAAATACTAACGCATCTTCCACTGATAAAGCTGTCGTTTCACTTATATGGACCCCTTGAATGAGCACGGAAAGACTCTCTTTTTTTAATCGATGACCCTTACAGGTCGGACAGTGATGTTCTGACATATATTTCTGCATTTGCTCACGAATATAGTCTGAACTCGTCTCCTTGAAGCGCCTTTCGATGTTTCTTAACACTCCTTCAAAAGGAATATATCCTTCTTGCACTCTTCCAAAATCATTTTTATAGCGGAAATAAATCTTATCTTTACCTGAACCAAGCAAGACCTTATCCATCTTCTCTTCCGGTAAATCTTTAACGGGCACATCCATATCTATCCCATAATGGTTGGCTACCGCTTCAAGGAGCTGCGGATAATATTGAGAACTCGTCGGCTCCCATGGTGCAATCGCATGTTGGCGGAGGCTTAATTCGTTATTCGGGATGACCAGATCACGGTCCACCTCAAGCCTCGCCCCCAAGCCATCACAATCTGGGCATGCCCCAAATGGGCTATTGAAGGAGAACATTCTCGGCTCTAACTCTTCAATCGAAAATCCGCAGTATGGACAAGCATGATGTTCACTGAACAGCAGCTCTTCCTCACCCATGACGTCAATGATGACTTTGCCTTCGCCAAGCTGCAAAGCACTTTCCAATGAATCTGCGAGCCGCGCCATGATACCCTCTTTAATGACGATCCGGTCTATGATGACTTCAATTGAATGCTTTTTATTCTTTTCGAGAGTGATCTCCTCGCTGAGATCATGCATTTCCCCATTCACACGAATGCGGACATATCCTTGTTTCTTAACTTCCTCCAAGACTTTTGCATGTGTCCCTTTTCTGCCCGAGACAAGCGGTGCCAATACCTGAAGCTTGGTTCGCTCAGGATAATCAAGAATGCGGTCCACCATTTGCTCAATCGTTTGTGAGGTGATTTCAATATTATGGATCGGACAGGTCGGCCTGCCGACCCGTGCAAATAACAGCCTTAAATAATCATAGATCTCCGTAACAGTCCCTACGGTTGAACGAGGATTTCGACTGGTCGTTTTCTGGTCTATGGAAATGGCTGGTGACAAACCTTCGATCGCATCGACATCCGGTTTATCCACTTGGCCTAAGAATTGACGAGCATAAGCGGACAGTGATTCTACATAACGTCTTTGCCCTTCTGCATAAATCGTATCAAAAGCCAAGGAAGACTTTCCAGATCCGGATAATCCGGTCAGTACAACAAGTTTGTCTCTCGGTATCGTGATATCAATATTCTTTAAATTGTTGGCCCTGGCGCCTTTTATCACAATTTTATCCATTGCCATGGTTCGTCACCCTTCCGCTTTCAACTCTAGTAATAAATCACGCAGCTCGGCAGCTCGCTCGAAATCCAGTGCCTTTGCCGCTTCCTTCATTTCTTTTTCCATGCTCTCCATCACTTTTAAACGCTCTTTTTTAGGGAGCTTCGCGAGGCTTGGTGCAAGGTCTTCTTTATACTCTTCGCCTTCTTCGGCTACACGAGTCGCCCTTATGGAGTCACGGATATCCTTTTGAATGGTTTGAGGCATTATTCCATGCTCTTTATTATAATCTTCCTGGATTTCACGGCGCCGCCTCGTTTCATTGATGGCAAGTTCCATCGAATTCGTGATGCGGTCTGCATACATGATGACGTGACCGTTGGCATTACGGGCTGCACGGCCCATTGTTTGAATAAGCGAACGTTCCGAGCGAAGGAACCCTTCCTTATCGGCATCCAGAATGGTCACCAACGACACTTCCGGTATATCCAGGCCTTCCCTTAAAAGGTTGATTCCAACGAGTACATCATATTTGCCCATTCGAAGTTCCCGGATGATTTCTATCCTTTCCAAGGTCTTCACTTCCGAATGAAGATATTGGACCTTGATGCCGATTTCCTTTAAATAATCAGTTAAATCTTCGGACATCTTTTTCGTCAAGGTCGTAATGAGCACACGCTCGTTCTTTTTGACGCGCTCCTGTATTTCACCGATCATGTCATCTATCTGCCCTTCAATCGGCCGCACTTCTACCATCGGATCCAGCAATCCGGTAGGACGGATGATCTGCTGAACCATTTCTGGCGTATGTTCGAGTTCATATGGTCCCGGAGTTGCAGAAACGAATATGGATTGATGTACCTTTTTTTCAAATTCTTCAAATCTTAGCGGGCGGTTATCTTTTGCAGACGGCAGACGGAAGCCATGATCGACGAGCACTTGCTTCCGCGCCTGATCTCCATTGAACATTCCGCGGATTTGCGAAAGGGTTACGTGTGATTCGTCCACGACCAATAGGAAGTCCTCTGGAAAGTAATCCATTAAAGTGTATGGTGTCGCACCTGAGGGACGAAGGGTTAAATGGCGGGAATAGTTCTCGATCCCTGAACAAAAGCCCATTTCCCGCATCATTTCCAAATCATAACGGGTCCGCTGCTCCAAGCGCTGTGCTTCAAGGAGTTTTTCATCTTCCCTTAATTCCTTCAATCGCTCTTCCAGTTCCGTTTCGATATTTTGAATGGCTATCCGCATTTTCTCTTCGCGGGTTACGAAGTGGGAAGCCGGGAAAATCGCGATATGTTCCCTTTCACCAGTAATTTCACCAGTCAGGGCATCGACTTCACGGATGCGGTCAATCTCATCCCCGAAAAACTCGACCCGTACGCAATGTTCATCACGTGAAGCCGGGAAAATTTCGACCACGTCGCCGCGAACGCGGAAGGTCCCACGTTGGAAAGCAATATCATTCCTCTCATATTGAATATCCACGAGTCTGTGCAGCAAGGCATTCCGGTCTATTTCCATGCCTGTTCGGAGGGAAACAACCATCTCCCGGTACTCTTCAGGGGAACCGAGCCCATATATGCACGAAACACTGGCAATGATGATGACATCTTTCCTTTCGAACAAAGATGAGGTTGCCGAGTGACGCAGTTTATCGATTTCATCATTGATGCTTGCATCTTTTTCGATGAATGTATCCGTGGATGGAACATAAGCCTCTGGCTGGTAGTAATCATAATAGCTAACGAAGTATTCAACGGCATTATTAGGGAAGAACTCTTTGAACTCACTGTAAAGCTGCCCTGCCAACGTTTTATTGTGGGCAATGACAAGAGTCGGTTTATTGATTCTTTGAATCACATTGGAAACGGTGAACGTTTTCCCTGTCCCCGTTGCCCCCAATAGCGTCTGCATTTCCTTGCCTTCCTTAATCCCTTCGACCAGCATTTCAATCGCTGCCGGTTGATCTCCTTGAGGAGAGTATTTTGAGACTAACTCAAACTTATCCTTCACCAAGCATAGCCTCCTATTGAAATATTTTTATATGAAAACGGGACATGCCTATATCCCTTCTATTTATTCCGGTTTAATAAAGCATATATACACATTCTACCACATTAGCCTTAAAACAAACCAGCAATAAGCGAACATCCATTCTATTTTTTGTTTTATGGACTTCATGATGTGTTGAGGGGAATGACATGTTTGAGTACAAAAAAAGCACCTTTAGTGTCAGGCGCTCTTGGATGTACGTTTCATCATTCTTTTTGATAACCAAAATCCCACTGTCAGGGATAAGGCATCGACGATGATCAATAAGTTTGTATGCGTATAACCTTTATATGCAGAAGCTGTAATCAAGGCAACAGTTAAAACAAGGCCCACGACATTGTTATAGGTGACTCTTGAAAATAGCATGACAAGAAGACAAGGAAGGAAAAGGGCAGAAAGAATTTTAATCATTTTTTCATCTCCTTTATAAGAGAAAAATAGAGTAGTTTCAGTTTAAATGATTATCAAGTTTTTTGCCAATCAATTTCCTACTTGATTTTCAAGGCATCATCAGAAGAGCATTCCACATATCCTCCAATTATGCCCATAAAAAAAAGAGGCAAACCCCTTTAAAGGGAAGTTTGCTTCTTTTCAGCCCACTCAATATGGATCCGCTTCATGTCCTTTTCTAACGGCGTCCTCAGGGTTATCCGTCCCACCCAGAGGTTTTGAAGAGTCCGTATGTTCAGAAGCCGCGGCCAGTCCCTCTTTCAATCTGCGGCCATACTCTTCATCGGCCTCTTCGGCAAGAGCTATCATTTTTTCCTGAATGCGCTTGTCGGCAGGAGCCAATGCCGCCACTAAATTGGAAATTAAATCGTCTTTTTCCCAATCCTCGAATTCACGGAATGTTTCACCAGCCTGTTTCGTATTGTTTTGGCGATCGATTGTCTCACGAACAAGTTTCCCTTCCACCATAGGTGTATACTCCTTGCCCGTCTGCTTGGCTTCTTTCAAGCCGCCGACAGTTGATGGTTCGTAGTTGATGTGGGGGCTTTGGCTGCCTCTGCCAACTTCATATTGCATCTGTCCGCCAGTCTGATTCGTGGCTGTTGGTTTCTTTGGAGCATTAATCGGCAATTGCAGATAATTCGCACCAACACGGTGGCGCTGTGTATCGGAATAAGAGAATGTACGTCCCTGTAACATCTTGTCATCAGAAAAGTCCAGTCCATCCACTAGGACACCGGTGCCGAATGCAGCCTGTTCGACTTCAGTGAAATAGTCTTCAGGGTTTTTATTCAAAACCATCGTACCGACATGCAGCCATGGGAACTCATCTTTCGGCCAGATTTTCGTATCATCCAGCGGATCAAAATCCAACTCAGGATGATCATCATCACTCATGATCTGTACGTTGAGATCCCATTCAGGATAGTCCCCGCGTTCGATCGCTTCATATAGATCCTGTGTGGCATGATTGAAATTCGTAGCTTGAATTTCATTTGCCTCTTGCTGTGTCAGGTTCTTGATCCCTTGTTTCGGTTCCCAATGATACTTGACAAGCACCGCTTTCCCTTCCTCATTGACCCATTTATAGGTATTGACCCCTGACCCTTGCATCATGCGGTAGTTAGCTGGAATGCCCCATGGGGAAAACACAAAGGTAATCATATGGAATGTTTCAGGTGAGCTCGAGCAAAAATCGAAAATCCTCCTGCCGTCCTGAATGTTCGTGACCGGATCGGGTTTGAAGGCATGAATCAAATCCGGGAATTTCATGGCATCACGGATAAAGAAAATTTTCAGGTTATTGCCTACAAGATCCCAGTTTCCATCCTCCGTATAAAATTTAACCGCAAATCCCCTGGGATCACGTAACGTTTCCGGGGACGTCCCTCCATGAATAACAGATGAAAACCTCACGAATACCGGGGTTTTTTTACCTTCTTCCTGAAAAACCTTCGCTCTCGTATATTTTGAAATAGGCTCTTCCCCCGCTTTACCGGTCGGAACGAAATAACCATGTGCACCTGCACCACGGGCGTGCACCACCCGTTCAGGGATACGCTCCCTATCGAAGTGGCTGATTTTTTCCAGGAAATCATAGTTCTCAAGTGTACTAGGTCCTCTGTTTCCTACAGTTCTAAGACTCTGGTTATTCGTTACCGGGTGCCCTTGCCTGTTCGTTAATGTTTCTTTCGATTCATCATTTGGTTTTTTGGATTTATCAGACAAAAATATCCCTCCTCTGTTAATAAAAGCCACAATACTACTATACTTTCCCCTTTTCCCTATATTTCACTCTTCAATCTTCAAACTTAATTGAAATTAGTTAAATTCCCCCTATATATCCCTGATCATATGTTTATGCCATTAACAACTGGTGTAAATCATATAATGATAAGTAAGCTTTGAAGCATTTAGTAGAAACATGGAGGAAGCATACCCATTTTTGTATATGACAACAGCGCTCCATTATAATGAACTAAGGATAAAAAATTCAAAAAGCGGGGTGCCTTCATTGGACGAATCAATTTTAGGAAGACTTGGCAGGATGATGACTGGAAAAACCGGTCGTTGGGTTGTCATTGCTGTATGGATAATTGCAGCAATCGCATTAACCTTCACATTGCCTGCCGTAAATGATCGAACAGCAAATAATGCCGCAGACTTGCCCGAAGACTCACCTTCTGTCATGGCTGATGAACTTATTAAAGAAGAGTTTCCAAAATCCTCTGGATTACCTGCCCTCCTTACATGGCATCGGGAAAGTGGACTGACAGAGGCCGACTTGGCTGAAATCCAGTACCTTTCCAAAGAACTGACAGATAACCCATTGACACAGCAATCTTTTTCACCGCCGCTTCATGAAATTCCGTTGCCTGCTCTTCAAGGATCGGTTTCAGAAAATGGAACGACTTTCGTACAGCCGCTTTTCTTCAAAGAAAAGACCGAGACTGAAATTCTCGAAAAAAATCTTGAAAGCATTAATGAGCAAGTATCGGAACGCATTGGATCGGACCCATTCAAGGTCCCGACAGATTCAGATGAATTATCCCTTCGAGTGACAGGCCCTGTAGGGATATCCGTCGATGCAACCGGTTTATTTTCAGGTGCTGATTTCAAATTGCTATTAGCGACAATAATACTTGTACTTGTCGTCTTATTACTCATTTACCGCTCCCCGCTTTTAGCCATCATTCCTCTAATCGGAGTAGGCTTCGCCTATATTGTCACGAGCCCTATTCTTGGATTCATGGCAGACCATGGTTGGATTACAGTCGATTCACAGGCAATTTCAATCATGACCGTATTATTATTCGGTGCCGGAACGGATTATTGTCTATTTTTAATTTCTCACTACAGAAGTGAATTAAGGAATCATGAAAGCAAACGGAAAGCCATGATCGCCGCATTTAAAGATTCATCAGGCGCCATTGCGATGAGCGGACTTACGATCGTCATCTCCCTGCTAACATTGCTTGTAGCCAAATACGGAGCCTACCACCGTTTCGCTGTACCATTCAGCTTGTCCATTTTAATCATGATGCTGGCAGCTTTAACACTTGTACCGGCATTGCTTTCTGTATTCGGAAGGGCTTCCTTCTTCCCGATCGTTCCGCGTACTCCTGAAATGGAAGAAGCACGGGCTAAGAAAAAGGGAAAAGCCGTCAAAAAGCATAAAGATGGCCGCATCGGTAAATGGATTGGTCATATCGTCACGACCAAGCCATGGACTGTCATTCTTACATGCCTGATCATCTTCAGTGTTTTAGCTGGATATTCTTCACAAATAAAATATTCATATGATATTCTCTCTTCCTTCCCTGAAGATATGAACTCCCGTGAAGGCTATTCTGTCATTTCCGACTCGTACTCACCGGGCGAACTGGCACCAGCCACAGTGGTTATCGATACGGATGGTGAAGATATCGATTTAGCGCCGGCATTAGAGAGGATGAATATTGTTGAAAGTGTTTCCGATCCAGTCACAAGTAAATCCAATAAAGATCTGCAATCCTATGAGGTCACATTCAACTTGAACCCATATGCTATCGAGGCCATTGATTCCATTCCGGAAATCCGCACAATGGCGGAGAAAGAATTGAAGGCCGCCAATATATCTTCCGTTGACGAAAAGGTTTGGATTGGCGGGCAAACTGCGACGCAATTCGATAAAAAGGATACCGTAAAATCCGATGAGTTCATGATCATCCCGATCATCATCGTCCTGATTTCCCTGCTCCTCTTAGCCTACTTGCGATCTGTGTCAGCCATGGTGTATTTAATGGGGACAGTCATTCTCTCATTCTTTGCAGCAATGGGCTTAGGTTGGATAATCCTGCACTATTTCATGGGTGTCGATGCCATAGAGGGGACAATTCCACTTTATTCTTTCGTATTCCTGGTTGCGCTTGGAGAGGATTATAACATTTTCATGGTTTCAAGCATTTGGCGTAAGAAAGAAACGATGCCAATCAAGCAGGCCATCAGAAAGGGCGTTGCCGAAACAAGCGGTGTCATCACTTCGGCCGGAATAATCTTGGCAGCGACTTTTTCCGTTCTAGCCACACTTCCGATTCAAGTATTGGTTCAATTCGGGCTCATTACTGCTCTTGGTGTGTTAATGGACACATTCATTGTGCGCCCGTTCCTTGTTCCTGCAATCACCGCCCTACTTGGCCGCCGTGCTTTTTGGCCGAGTAAAGTGACCAATCAAGAAGAGAAAGAACATGTCAATTAATTAAGGTGTCAGCTTTATTCTCCTTTCTAAGAGAAAACCCTGTGCTCCATAAATGCACAGGGTTTGAGTTTGTAGACAAAAGGGTTTTACCTAAAATTTTAAAACAAAGTTGATTGGAACGGAAGGTGCGAGACTCTTGCGGGAAAAGCGCGCCGAGGAGGCTCCCGGACCGCCCGCGGAAAGCGAGTGCCTGGAGTGGAAATCGACGTTCGAGGTTTTATAAACCTTCATAAAAACTGAGACAAACTTGATTTTCATCGAGTTTGTCTACAGTCTGAAAACCCTGTGCCCAATAAAATGCACAGGGTTTTTCATGTTTTCAAAATTAAGGAAAACTTTCAGTTGACACTATTGCTTCCACCTCTTATAATTACATTAAGTTAAGATATCTCAAATTAAAGATATATAAATTCAAGATTAATAATCAGGAGGAATAAACATGACAAATACAAAATGGACAGTCGACCCGACTCACAGTGCTATTGAATTTTCCGTAAAACATATGATGATCGCAAAAGTAAAAGGAAGTTTTAATAAGTTCGATGCAAGCATTCTAGCAAACCCATTGGATCTAACAACTGCAGAAATCGATTTTACCGTTGATGTGGCCAGTATTGACACACGCAATGCAGACCGGGATAATCACTTGCGTTCCGCTGACTTCTTTGATGTAGAAAACAATCCTACTTTAACATTCAAATCAACAAAAATCGTGAAGACGGATGAAGATGAATACGATGTAACCGGAAATGTGACTCTTAATGGAATCACACAAGAAGAAACTTTCAGCATCACCTTCGAAGGCCAAGGGAAAGATCCATGGGGAAATGAAAAAGCTGGATTTAGCGGAAAAGGGAAAGTCAAACGCAGTGATTATGGGCTAACCTATAACGCGGCATTAGAAACAGGCGGCGTACTGATCGGCGATCAAATCACGCTTACCATTGAAATCGAAGCAGCTAAAGAAGCTTAATGAAAAGAAGCAGCAGCCATCCCTAGGATGACTGCTGCTTTCTACATTTATCGGATTTACGAATTCCTCGTTTTATATAGTAAATAAATGAAGTATGGTGCCCCGATGCTCGCTGTGAAGACACCAGCCGGTATTTCCAAAGGTGAGAATAAGGTCCGTCCAATTAAATCCGCCACCATAACCAGGATGCCACCAAGCAAAGCTGAAGTGGGCAGTAACACTCCAAAACTCGAGCCAACCAGCCTTCTGGCCATGTGGGGTGCCATTAATCCCACAAATCCTATTCCGCCGGCAAATGCCGTGGAACCACCAATCAAGGCCGTGCTGATCATCAATAATGCAAACCGCTGTTTTTGGACATGTCCCCCAAGCCCCGTTGCAAGGTCATCGCCTAGCTCCTGTAAATTAATATTCCTGGCATACAGGAAGGCTATTAACAGGAATAGAATCGTCCATGGTGCCAGTACAGCGATATTATTCCAGGTGGAGTTAGACACTGACCCCGTGATCCAAAGGTTGGCCTGGCTCGCTTGATAGACTGGGCCAAGAATCATCATCATCGTAGTGAGTGCCTTCATTAAAGCCATCACCCCAATCCCGATCAACACAAGCCTTATCGGGGGAACTCCATTTTTCCAGGCTAAAGAATAAACAAGAAAGGCCACGACCGTCGCCCCAATGAATGCAGCTAACGGCAGCCAATTGATGCTCACCGTTAAAGAATGATTCTTATCGCTAAAAATGGCCAGGAATCCAACGACCGCTACAGTCGCTCCTCCTGTTATCCCCAAGATATCCGGCGAAGCAAGCGGATTTCGAATCATCCCTTGAAGGATCCCTCCTGCTACTGCAAGGCCCATCCCTACTAACAGGGCAACAATTATTCTAGGCAGGCGGAAAGATTGGATAATAAGCCGATCGCTCTCCGTCCCCCCTCCGATAAAGACCTGGAGGACACTTAACGGATTTATATTCATTTCACCCACTCCAGTACTGATCACAAACACTAGTGAAGTGACTAAAAATAATATGAAAATCACGATCATAGCTTTTTTATCCATCAAGAATGATATTTTTTCATTAAATAAACGAAAGCTCTTATATGACTTCATCGGCCGCTGAACCCCTTTCTAGCTATGTAAATAAAGAATGGGGTCCCGATTATGGCTGTCATGACTCCAACCGGAACTTCTCGAGGCATCAGGATATACCTGGATATGACGTCGGCTGCAATCAAAAGCACCGCCCCGAAAAGTCCAGAGAACGGAATCAACCAGCGATGATCGATGCCAACTATAGAACGGGTAAGATGCGGAACGACGATTCCTATAAAGCCAATCGGACCCGCAACCGCCACTGATCCGCCAGCGAGCAGTATGATTGCCAGCCCCAGGACCAGTTTAAGGAAAACTATATTCAGTCCAAGGCCTTTTGCAACATCTTCACCCATTGATAACACATTCATTTTACCGGACATGATTAAGGCAAGGCCCCAACCTACGACAAGATAAGGCAGGACGGCAATTAAATTGTCTAAACTTCTGCCGGAAACCGATCCAGCAAGCCAGAACAAAACTTGATCTAATAGTGCCTCATTGGAAACAAGAAGACCTTGTGTAAGTGAAGCTACCATGGCCGTCATGGCTGCACCAGCCAATGTCAGCTTCATCGGTGTCAAGCCGCCGCGTCCCATGCTTCCAATCATATATATGCTTATCGCGGCTATGGCCGCCCCTATGAATGACAGCCATGTGAATACTTGAAGATTGCTTATCCCAAAAACGGTGACCCCAGTGACAACCGCCAATCCCGCCCCGGCGTTGACCCCGAATATATCTGGAGAGGCCAGGGGGTTTTTAGTTAGCGTTTGCATCAAAACCCCCGAGATGGCTAAACTTGCACCAATTGCCGAAGCGATCAGGGCACGCGGAAGTCTTACTGATTGAATGACAATGTGTTCATTGGTCCCATTGAAATGGGTAAAAGCATCGATGGCCATTTTCCAGGTTGTATCTGTATAACCGTATACAATGCTTGAGCACAGTAAAAACAGCAGCAAAATAATGGTAATGAACAGCCCCATCCATTTCTGCCATGTATATTTTAATAACATATCCAGTTACCTTTCCAATCACGTTTGTATAGTAATATTTTACTGGTGGTAATGGGATTATGTCAACGAATTTGAGAATCATTTTCATTTATATATTGACAGAAAAGTATATTCATTTTATGATGATGCTGTTAAGTGCGAATGATTATCATTTGCTGAAAAATTGGGAGGGATACATAGATGTTTAGATTTAAGTCATTATTAACGATTTTTACAATATTTGCAGTCTTCCTTCTAGCAGCTTGCGGGAATTCGGATGATAAAGCCGATGGAAATAAAGCTGAAGACAAGAAAGAAGATAAAAGTTACACAATTGAGCATGCCATGGGCACTACCGAGTTGAAAGAAACGCCTAAAAGAGTGGTCGTTTTAACAAATGAAGGTACTGAGGCATTGCTTGCTTTAGGAATTAAACCTGTTGGTGCCGTTCAATCATGGCTTGGTGACCCTTGGTACGACCATATTAAAGATGATATGGATGGGGTCGAAGTTGTTGGGGTTGAACATGAAGTTAACTTAGAAAAAATCGCATCACTGAAGCCTGACTTGATTATCGGAAGCAAGATACGCCAAGAGGCTGTATATGATAAATTAAGTGCAATCGCCCCTACCGTCTTTTCGGAAACGCTTAGAGGAGATTGGAAAGAAAACTTTAAACTATATGCAAAAGCCGTTAACCTTGAAGATAAAGGGAACGACGTAATTGCAGAATTCGATAAACACACAGAAGATCTTAAAGCTAAATTGGGTGATAAAGTAAATCAAGAAGTTTCCATTGTTCGTTTCATGGCTGGAACTACTCGTATTTATTACACAGATTCATTCTCTGGAGTGATTTTCGATCAATTAGGATTTAAACGTGCAGAACAACAGAAGGAACTTTTCACTGCAGACAATAAATTAGGTAACCTTGCCATTGAGGTTGGGAAAGAAGTCATCCCTAAAATGGATGGAGATATTCTCTTCTACTTCACGTACGCTCCTGAAGGGGACAAACAGGCCCTAAGCACAGCAAAAGAATGGACTAATGATCCACTTTGGAAAAACCTTGATGCAGTTAAAAATGGAAAAGCTTATGAGGTTAGCGACGCTACTTGGAATACAGCTGGCGGGGTAATTGCAGCTAATAAAATGCTGGACGATATAGAAAAAATCATGCTTGAAAAGTAATAAATTAGGATTGCGATCCTACTGAAAACGGCCTTTCTCGATATAGAATTCGAGAAAGGCCGTTTTATTTTACATTCATGCGAACTGCTGCTGTGTCATTTGTGACTTTAACCCACTTGTCCGCTTTCCTTTAATTGATCATCTACGAACAAGATGCCCAATTCGTAATGCTCCCCGTCAAAAAGAGCTCTTTGCACAAAACGTATCTGTTCATTATTATCGATGACCTCAAGCTTGCAATGTGCCCGGTTTATTTGGAGCGCCCTGTATAACTCTTCTTCTTCCCTGACGACGACCCCATTTATTTTCGAAATGACCTCGCCTTTTTGCAAGCCCATTTTATCTGCCGGAGATTGAGGGATAACGCCTAAGATCTGGACACCCAGCTTACTTTTCGAAAAATAAAAACGAAGCTTTTGATCCATTGCCTTTTGGGTATAGTGCAGGAATTCACGACCAAGGATTGCTAAAACAGCCGTTATGATTGCCAATGGTGGGTACCAGTAACCAACTGCCGCCAATATCGTAATCACAATTCCCAATGCTCCTACCTTTTTGCCTTGCGCCCTAATGGCCAGTTCCGGAAGCGTCCCATGAACTTTTTGCTTAAAGCCGATTAAAATGGGCAATACGATCGGCGATAGGGACATGTCCCCGATTGAAAAAACCGGATACCATTCGAAAGGCACTGGAAGTTGTCCTCCAGGAATCATAACGAACATGGGAATTAGCCAGATTCGCTGTGAAACATACACACCTATCGGCTGCCCCCTCTTGGATACCTCCAACTGAGGAGAGACCTTTTCACTTCCATTGCCAGCAATCAAAAACCCTTCAGCAATGAGGAATAACCCTATCAAAATAACAAGTGTCGGATATACGGACCGATCCAGCTGATTAAAGGCATCCTGAAATAAAGTCAGCTGGATATCACTATCATATAAAAAGAAAAGGATAAAGAAGGTGAGTCCCACTGTGTAAACGGGGGAAACAAACCTCTTTTTCATGGATAGCATGGACAAAACTGTAACCACTGCCATGATGAACAGAGCCGCCAAAGGAATGGCTAGTCCAGTAGCCAGCGTGACGAAGGAAAGGATCAATCCCCATATCAATCCTTGAGGTAACATGGAACGCAGCTCCATGGAAAAACTGTAAATCTTCGTATTGAAATCATGGCGTTCCCGTTTAACGCGAAGATAGCCGATGAATAAACAATAGGCAATCGAAACATAAAGCAAAGGATGAAGGAAGAGTTTTCCTAATCCCATTAAGCATGCAGTCAGCCAATCCGTTGTCAATTTCTTTCCACCATCCTCAAAAGTAATTAAAATTTTGTCAAATTTCGTTCTGGTCAGTTACCTCCTATTCTATCAAAAATGTAACCTTCATGCCTATTAAGATGCAGAAAAAGTAGCTTTATCTTAAGTTTCCCCCATACTGCCTTCATGTTCGCAGGCGGGGCTCGATCAAATGCAAAAGAGGCACCGCTCCAAGGGGAACGGTGCGATCAATTTATTTCACTAAATAATTCAAAGCCGTGCGTAACTGAATATCATTATCTTCATCCTGGATCTTATCCAGAATGGCGGATTCCAGATGTGCTGCGGTTTTAGCGTCCAGTTTACCAGTCACATCCAGGCCAAATTGTTTTTGGAATGCCTTTACTGCGATTTCTGTACTCCAATCATAATATCCATCCTCACGACCCGGTTCAAATCCAAGTCCTTTCAGAATGCTTTGGGCATACTGGATTTGTTCATCATTCATATCCCGCTGCAACACCTTCTCAACGGCCAGCTGATGTGCATCAAAATACTCCGGTTGTTTCACTTTGATTGTCGGTTCGATCCCTTTTTTATGGATCCAGTTCCCTGAAGGCGTCAGCCACTTATATAACGTAAGTTTAATCTTACTGCCATCACCCATTGGTACAGCTTGCTGTACTGTACCTTTCCCGAAGGTCTTCTCACCGACCAATGGATAGTCTCCCGCCTCTTGCATAGCGCCAGCCAGGATTTCCGAGGCTGAGGCGCTGCCTTTATCCGTCAAGACGGCAATGGGATAACCTTTCGCTTTCTTAAGGCTTGTAAAAAACGATTGTGTTTCCCCCGTTCTTTCCGCAATTTGCAAATAGGGTTTGTCTTTCGTGATAAACTCGCCAAGAATCATTTCCACACTGGAAAGCAGACCGCCTGGATTGCCGCGTACATCTATGACCAAGCCCTTGATCCCCTGCTTTTCCAGCTCCTTCAACTGCTTTTTGAAATCAGTCGCAGTATTTTCCGAGAATGTGGTCAACTCGATATAACCGATTTGTTCTCCGGTGACTTCCTTAATTGATGAAAATACGGTATCCAACGGGATTTCGGCACGCACCATATTGAATTCTAGCGGATTGTCCACCCCGGCCCGCTTTATTTCCATTTTGACGGGTGATCCTTTTTCGCCACGGATTTTCAGGCGTGTCTCATACAGATCGAAACCTTCCACACTCTCGCCATTCACCTTAAGGATTTGATCTTTCGGCTTTAATCCTGCTTTTTCAGCAGGAGAATCTTTGTAAGGAGAAACAATGATGACCTTACCATCTTCCATTCCGATTTCAGTCCCAATCCCTTCAAAAGAGGAGTCCAGGGTTTCATTGAATTGCTTAGCGGTCTCCTTGTCCATATATACGGAATAAGGATCTTTCAACGCTGACAGCATGCCTTGGATGGCACCCTCGACCAGTTTGGAACCGTCCACTTGTTCCACATACTGGCTTACGATCAAACCGTAGGCTTGTTCAACTTTTGCCCATTCCTTATCCTTTGATATTTCTTGGCTTTCATCCATTGCTTCATTCTTGGCCGGAAGGCTTGTCCAATATATGCCCCCCACTGCTCCAATGGCTAGTGACATGATGATTGCTAGAGGAAGTACCCATTTTTTGACCATATTTATCCCCATTTCTGACCTGATATGTATTTCACTATATGAAGGGAATGGAAAGAATATGCTTATAGAAAATGGTGACCCCACACAAAAAAACAGACAAGGAATTTATCCTTGTCTGTTTTTCCATTGATATATTGGGTATTAAATATTTATATAGTTTAATGGATTAACAGCATTTGACTTGCTATAATTCCATGGGCCTTTATGTAGCTCAAAGTGTAAATGCTGACCGAAGGAATGTCCTGTGTTACCCATGATGCCAACTTGTTGACCTTTGGCAACTACAGCACCTTCGCCTACTTGTCTAGAACTTAAGTGTGCATACACAGTAGTCCATTGCTGACCTCCGATTGAATGGGTAACGAAGACGACGTTACCGTATGTACTTGAGAAGTAAGAACGGCTTACGACTCCGTCGGCTGCCGCTACAACTGGAACCGTTCCGCTAGCAGCTATATCGATGCCGGCATGCTGTTTATTCCAACGTTCACCCATTGTTGAAGATACATATCCTGCACTAGGTCTAGTGAAAGTACCAGATGATACAGCTGGCGCTTGACTTACATTAGACGAAGATTGTGAAGATGATGATGATGAGCTGTTGCTTTTTGCACTATATCCTGAAGAAGTGGATTGTTTTTTTGTTTCGGTTGCCTGTGATGCTTGTGCTGCCGCTTGCGCAGCTTCTTGCTCTGCACGTTTTTTCGCTTCAGCTGCCGCTTTTTTACGAGCTGCTTCCAATTCAGCAAGACGTTGATGCTCTAAGCTGATGGCTGATTTGATCGCTTTTTCTTGGGCGGCAAGATTCGCTTTCTCTTCCTCTAGACCCATCTTCTCGTCTTCATGCTTTTTAGTTTGTTGCTTTAATTTCTTAACCAAAGCATCCTTTTCTTGCTTCTGCTGTTTTTGCTGCTTTTGAATTTCCAATAGTTCAGCTTTTGCCACTTCTAAACTGGCTAGCTTCGTTTCTACGGCTTTTTGCTTTTCTTCCAGATCCTTTTTATCCAGCTCATGCTGCTTTAAAATATCGCGGTCGGCTTCAGCGATTGTCGCTACAGCTCCGACACGGTCAACTAAATCCCCAAAACTGGATGATCCGAATAATACTTCAAGGTAGTTCACGTCCCCGCCAGTCTCTTGGAAAGAAAGGGCCCTTTCCTTCAATACTTCATTACGTTTGGCGATCCGCTCTTTTAATACTTTAATCTCTTCTTTCAATGCCTCGATCTCTTTTTTCGTTTGAGTAATTTCAGCATTTTTAGCATCGATCTTTTTTGCAGACTCGGCAATTTTCGCTTCAATGGCAGCGATTTGATCTTCTGCTGTCATTTGCTTATCCTGCAGGTTATCGATTTTCTTTTCCGTTTCGGAAATATTCGATTCAACACCCGAACGTTTATCCTGGATGGATTCTTTCTGTTTTTCTAAATTCGAAATCGACTCAGCATACACCGAAGGTGCCGCTAGAATGCTTCCCAACCCGATCATGATGGAGGCATTCATGGCAATGATATTTTTTTTCAACGTTTCATTTCCCCTTTCAACCCGTTACATCCATGCCTTGTAACGTCTCTCTATGTCTGGCTTCTTTTGGCTTTCGAGTAAAGATACACTTTTATACTTTCAAGAACTTCCTGACGGACATCAAGCTGCCCCATATCCCGATAACGGCACCAATTACGATGAGGATGGCCGAAACTTGATAAATAAATGGATTTGCAGGCAGGAAATCTATGAATTTGAACGTGATTTGCGGTGCTGCATATTTATATAGATTGTAGTAGAATACTGCTATCAGACCTATCGGAATGATGGAACCGAGGATTCCCAACCAGAGACCCTCCAAGAAGAATGGCCAACGGATGAACGTATTCGTCGCCCCTACCAACCTCATGATCTCAATTTCTTTTCTTCTGGCTACAATGGTAATTTTAATCGTATTCGAAATCAGGAACATTGCAGTAAATAGTAAGCCTACAATAAGAACGATTCCTATGTTTCTAGCAATATTAACAAAGCTGAATAGTTTCTCGACGTAGCCTTGTCCATATTTAACACTTTGGATATACTCCAAACCTTCGATCTTTTTTGCCACCTTGATGACATCTTGCGGGGATTTCGTTTTGATGACATAAACGTCCCTTAATGGGTTATCTTGTTCAAATGGTTTAAAAGCATCACCATTATCTCCTAAATCATCTATTAAATTAGTAAGCTCTTCATCTTTTGGAGAGAAAATCACTGATTCAATGCCGTGCATCTCCGTAATTTGCTTACCGATAGCTTTTATATCGTCATCATTCGCCGCATTATCAATATGTGCCCGAACTTCGACATCTTTCTCCACATTTCCCGCGATATGATTTAAATTCATCATGAGCACTAAAAAGACGCCAACCAATGTTAGAGTGACCGTTACTGCACTGACTGAAGCAAACGTCATCCATCCATTACGGCCAATATTTTTAAAACTTTCACGGAAGTGACGGAGCAATGTTCTAAATTTCATATCCGTAATCACCTCGATGTTCATCGCGTACTATTTTTCCACTTTCAATGGCAATGACACGTCGTTTAATATTGTTGACGATGTCCCTATTATGAGTGGCCATGACAAGCGTAGTTCCGCGTTTATTAATTTCTTCAAATATGTTCATGATTTCCCATGATGTTTCGGGATCAAGATTACCTGTAGGCTCGTCGGCTATGACTACCTTAGGGTCATTGACGATCGAACGGGCTATTGCAACCCTTTGCTGCTCCCCACCGGATAACTCTGAAGGAAGCATCCTCGCTTTATGTTTAATGCCAACCAGATCGAGAACTTCCATGACTCTCTTTTTGATTTCTTCTGGTTCCTTTTCAATAACTTCCATGGCAAAAGCAACATTTTCATATGCAGTGAATGTTTGAAGGAGTTTAAAATCTTGGAATACCATACCGATATTACGGCGGAATAGAGGAACTTTCGAATTGCGGATACTTGGCAGGCTAAGGCCATTGACCAAGATATTACCGCTTGTAGGCTTTTCTTCCCTATACATCATTTTGATGAAGGTCGATTTTCCGGCACCGCTCGGACCCACTACATAAACGAACTCGCCTGCCTTTATTTTCACATTGATTCCATTAATGGCAATTACGCCATTTGGATATGTCTTTTTCACATCTATCATTTCTATCATTCTAAAACCACCTAATTTGCTTGGATTATCACTATGTACCAACAGCTTTTTCGACAATTTTCACTGAAATCTGACAGGAATCTCTCTTACTTGAGCACAGAAACATTATAACATCATATTTTGTCAAATTAAGCATAAAAAATATTACAGTTTCATTTCAGTTAGACATATATCAACATCTATGTAATAATTCCAGGATTTGATTGCTTGATAAAGGATTAAATGTGAGTTGTTTCGAGGTTTTTAAGGAGGCTAAATGAAACGTCCTGCTAAGGCAGGACGTTTCGTCTATCATTACTTATGTCCAGCAAGCCATTCAGCGACCATGCTCGCTTCCTTGCCCTGGATTATACCTTTTGGCATTCCTCCACCTTGGCCATTCGCTATGACTTTTTCGATATCTTCTTTCGAAAGCTTAGAACCGACCTTCGTTAAATTCGGCCCCACGCCGCCTTCAAGATTCACTGCATGACAGCTTGAACATTTGTTTTCATAAATTTTAGCGGCATCACCGGCACCTGCCGTAGTCGTTTCATTATTTTCACTTGCAGGCTCTTTATCTGCAGCATCATCGTTCCCGCCGCATGCAGCCAAGGCCAAAGAAGTACCCAAAACTAAGGCTAACCATTTCACTTTCATTGAATTTACCCCCTCTGATTTATACCAGCACAAGAACATTATACCAATTTCAATCCAGTTTAAAACCCTCCCCAAGTACCTCCGATGCGTCCATTACAATTACAAACGCTTTAGGGTCAACGAGTTTCACCAATTGTTTCAATTTGGTGAATTCCGACTGGTCTATTACGCACATCAAAATTGGACGAGTATCATCCGTATAGCCGCCATACCCGGATATGCCTGTTATACCCCGGTCCAGCTCATGTATGATAGCATCCCTTACTTCCATTTCTTTATTCGTGATAATTAAAGACATCTTCGAATGGTTCAATCCAATCTGGACGAGGTCGATCGTCTTGCTTGTCACATATAGCCCTATTAATGCATAAAGCCCTTTTTCAATATCAAAAACGATGGCAGCACTTAAAACGATGATTCCATCAATGACAGCCACACAGGTCCCCAATGACAGATGGGTATACTTATGGAAAATCTGTGCCGCCAAATCGGTCCCCCCTGTGGAACCCTTCCCGCGAAAGACGATCCCCAGCCCAAGTCCGACCATCATCCCCCCGCAAATCGAACCAAGCAATGCATCATTCGTCCATGCATCCCAATCCTTTGTCAGAAATACCACTAAAGGCAGAAACAAGGTTCCAATCAGGCTCTTGGCTCCGAAATGTCTTCCAAGGATAATAAGCCCCGCAATGAACAAAGGGATATTAAAACCCCAAAGTACATAAGCCGGCTCCCAACCGAGAGTTGAATCGAGAATCGTGCTAATCCCGCTGACCCCGCCAGATGCAACCTGGTTTGGCAGTAAGAATACATTAAAACCAATGGCAATTATGGCCGAACCGACAATCACCAATCCATACTCCATTAACTTTTGAATTAAAGGGTGCTTCTGCTCCCGGTATCTTTTCTTCATTTTGCATAAGTCTCCTCGAACCATCATTATTATCTAGTATTGGCCGAACGAGGTAGAGCATCCCTTTTCCATCCTGTAAATGTCAGCCAGAAGATTCGTTAAAAAGGCAATCATAAAAAAAAGCCGGACCGGGGATACCGGTCCGACTGGCTGATCTTATAATTTTGAACGCAAGTACGCATCAATGAACATATCGATATCCCCATCCATGACCGCTCCCAAGTTTCCGGTCTCCGCACTGGTACGGTGATCTTTAACCATGGAATACGGGTGGAAAACATAAGAACGAATTTGGCTGCCCCAGCCAATTTCCTTTTGCTCACCACGGATTTCATCCAATTCCGCTTGTTGCTGTTCAATTTCACGTTGATACAATTTGGCTTTCAGCATATTCATGGCCTGGGCCTTGTTTTTGATTTGAGATCTCTCGTTTTGGCACGTTACCACTGTGTTCGTAGGTAAATGGGTGATCCGGACTGCGGAGTCCGTTGTATTGATATGCTGACCACCTGCACCACTTGCACGGTACGTATCGATTTTCAAATCTTCCGTGCGTACTTCTATATTGATCGTATCATCGAATTCCGGCATGACTTCACATGAAACGAATGAAGTATGGCGTCTCCCTGAGGAATCGAAAGGAGAAATCCGGACAAGACGGTGGACCCCTTTTTCCGCTTTCAAATAACCATAGGCGTTATGGCCTTTGAAAATTAAAGTGACACTCTTGATTCCAGCTTCATCACCTGGAAGGTAGTCAAGGGTTTCCACTTTAAATCCTCTTTTTTCACCCCATCTTGTATACATACGAAGCAGCATGGAACCCCAATCCTGGGACTCCGTTCCGCCTGCACCAGGATGCAGTTCAAGAATGGCATTTTTCGAGTCATATTCTTCACTTAGTAAAAGTTGAAGTTCAAAGTCATTCATCTTTTGTGAAAGAATCGTGATTTCTTCTTCCAGCTCAGCCAAAAGTTCTTGATCATTCTCCTCTTTCACTAATTCATATGTCAAATCCAGATTTTCATATGATTCATTCAGATCGGACAATTGATTGACTTGTTCTTTCAAAGCATTCGTTTCATTGATGACATTTTGTGCTTTTTGCTGATCATTCCAAAAATCGGGATGTGTCATCTCATTTTCAAGCTGTGCGATTCGCGCCTCTTTTTCATCTAAGTCAAAGAGACCCCCTAAAGTCCGTTAATCGTTGCGCTGTCCGTTCAAGTTCATTTCTTATTTCTGCTAATTCCATTTCTCTTCACCTCATTAAGTATGTTAAAAAAAATCCCTGAAGAGGGATTCGCTTCATTACAAATAAACCTCTTCAAACTATATGCAAATATATTGCTTTATGCAAACTAAACATGAAAAGAGGCGGCAAGCCTCACACTTAACCGTCCCATAATCATTATACACCTAACTTTAGCCTAAATTACCATGGCAATTCTTATATTTTTTACCGCTGCCGCATGGGCATAACGCGTTTCGGCCAACGTCTTCCTTTTTACGGGCAGGGGCTTTTTTCACTTTTCCCCCGTCTTCTTCCTTCGGATTGACCGCTTGTCCTTTTATGACTTCCTTACGCTCCAAATTGTTGCGGATTTCAGCCTTCATGATGTATTTGGCGACTTCATCTTCCATTGAAGCAATCATGGCTTCAAACATTGCGAAACCTTCAGATTGATATTCACGTAACGGATCGATCTGGCCATAAGCACGAAGGTGGATCCCTTGGCGCAATTGCTCCATTGCATCAATATGGTCCATCCACTTACTATCGACTGCACGAAGAACGATTACTTTTTCGAACTCACGCATTTGTTCTTCGGATAGCTCTTCTTCTTTTTGATCATAGCCCTCTTTCACTTTTGCTAAAATGAACTCAACCAATTCCGTTTCATTTTTTCCTTCCAAATCAGCTATAGTGATTGAACCTTCATTAAATAGGTTACCATTCAGGTAATCCACAAGGCCTTGTAAATTCCAGCCTTCCTCATCACCCATTGGTGCAAAGGCTACAACATTTCGCTGGATGGATGCCGTAATCATCGTTTCGACGATTTCACGTAAGTTTTCACTTTCCATGACATCGAAACGCTGTTTATATATAATTTCCCGTTGTTGACGGAGAACATCATCATACTGCAGTAATTGCTTACGTGAATCAAAGTTATTGCCTTCGACCCGTTTCTGTGCGGATTCAACGGCCCTTGTCACCATTTTACTTTGGATTGGCTGAGAATCATCCATTCCAAGGCGTGCCATCATGTTTTTCATGTTATCCGAACCGAAGCGGCGCATCAATTCATCTTCCATTGATAAATAGAATTGAGTGACCCCTGGGTCTCCTTGACGGCCGGACCGACCACGCAGCTGGTTATCTATACGCCTGCTTTCATGACGTTCCGTGCCGATGACAGCAAGGCCTCCAAGCTCCTTGACTCCTTCACCAAGCTTGATATCCGTACCGCGCCCTGCCATGTTCGTAGCAATCGTAACTGAGCCTTGATTACCTGCATTCGCAATGATTTCTGCTTCACGCTCATGGTTCTTGGCATTCAAAACATCGTGAGGGATTCCTTTTTTTGATAAATAGGCGGATATGACTTCAGATGTTTCGATGGCAACCGTACCGACAAGCACAGGCTGACCCTTTTTATAACGCTCGGCGATGTCTTCCACAACAGCCTTGAATTTCCCATCAGTTGTCGCGTATATAAGATCTGCCCTGTCATCCCTAATGATATTCCTGTTTGTCGGGATCGCAATGACATTCATATTATAAATATTGCGGAATTCCTCTTCTTCCGTTTTGGCTGTACCGGTCATACCTGAAAGTTTTTCATACATCCTGAAATAGTTCTGGAATGTAATCGTCGCAAGAGTCATGCTTTCATTTTGAATTTCAAGTCCTTCTTTCGCTTCGATCGCCTGGTGGAGACCTTCACTGTAACGGCGGCCTTTCATCAAACGGCCAGTGAATTGGTCAACGATGACTATCTCGCCTTCCTGGACCACATAATCCACATCCAAATGCATGGAAACATGCGCCTTTAACGCCTGATTGATATGATGATTCAAAGTAACGTGATTAATATCGAACAAATTATCGATATTAAACGCTTTTTCAGCTCGGTTCATCCCATCTTCCGTCAGCTGAACACCTTTTGTCTTTTCATCATATGTGTAGTCCGTTTCTTTTTTTAAGGTTCTCACAAACGCATTGGCCTGGATATAAAGCTGAGCCGATTTTTGTGCGGAACCGGAAATGATCAATGGCGTTCTCGCCTCATCGATCAAAATCGAATCGACCTCATCAATGACAGCAAAGTGCAGCGGGCGCTGTACCATTTGTTCTTTATATAACACCATATTGTCACGAAGGTAATCAAAACCTAACTCATTATTCGTACTGTACGTAATATCCGCATTGTACGCCGCCTGCTTTTCTTCTTTAGAATGACTGTTCAAATTCAATCCGACGGTCAAACCAAGGAAATCATACAATACACCCATCTCGGTGGCATCACGGTGTGCCAAGTATTCATTGACAGTAACGACATGTACACCTTTACCGGTAAGCGCGTTTAAATAAACAGGCATGGTGGATGTCAAGGTTTTACCTTCCCCTGTTTTCATCTCGGAGATATTTCCATCATGAAGGGATGCCCCACCCATGATTTGAACACGGTAAGGATATAAGCCCAGAGCACGCTTTGCACCTTCACGCGCAACCGCAAAAGCTTCGACAAGCAAATCATCAACGGTTTCCCCATTTTGATAACGCTCTTTAAACTCATCCGTTTTGACACGCAACTGTTCATCCGATAGCGCAGCCGTCTCATCAGCCAATGCTTCGACCTGATCGGCAATTTTTTCTAATCGTTTGATTTCTCGCTTATTCGGATCAAAAACTTTATTTAATATATTAAGCATTCAATAACGCTCCTCTATTATGGTAATGATCGTTCAATGACTAAATTCATATAAGTAAGAAGAAACACAACTTCTATTATTACTAATGCACGCTTAATTTTACCACTTCTATTCTGGAGGTACAACTTCATGTCACTTACCTGGTATAGACCTGAATTCAATTCTTGCGAAAAACAATGGATAAATGAGGAGTAAAACTGTTAAAATAGAAGGAAGTATAAAAAATATGTTGCAAACTCCCTACTATTCCATATGTAAATGAGAATTATCCATAACCTTCCATTAGGTGCTATGTCCTCTCTAGCGATAGCATGTCAAGGTAATCCAACCATACAGGCGTCATGTTTTGAATGATAAGGTGGGCTACTGAAACTTAATAGCGGAAGATAAATAGAACATGTTTCGAGGTGGTATTGATGATTGGTGAACGTGTAAAAAAACTGCGAGAAGAAAAGAAAATGTCGATGACTGAACTTGCCGATAAAGCGGGTGTGGCAAAGTCTTATTTAAGTTCGCTCGAGCGGAACTTACAAACGAATCCTTCTATTCAATTTCTTGAAAAAATCTCCGCCGTACTTAACATTCCTGTTGATGCCCTGCTTTATGATGCACCAAATAAGGAAACCTTGGACACTGACTGGATGAAAATCGTTGAGGAAGCCATGAATTCGGGTGTTTCAAAACAACAATTCAGGGAATTCATCGAGTTTAATAAATGGAGAAAAGATAAAGAAGAGTAGAGTGGTAGTGCACTAGTTTACCTACATAATCCTGAAGAATACAGTTTGAATAAGCTAGACTCTCCAGAATCTCAAGGAGAAATAAACCCTATAAACAGCTAATGAATCGAACCACTGTTTATAGGGATGTTCTCGATCTTGTTCGAAACCTATTTTCCATCGTTCTCCTCAAAAGATACCTCAAGGCTTTCCCTTTTCAAAAAAGCACTGATTTCCTCTTTTTTGAAACCCAAGCTCCTTGCTTCTGAAATCAATTTCACCCATTCTTGATCCATTGCCACATTAGCCACCTCTTCTACCTCCTAAAATACTCTTTGTATTTCAGGCAGACCAGCCATCATAGTCACAAGGACCTTAGACCTGTGCCTTTGCGCCCTAATCTTTCAATAAGTTTGCCTTTGTCATGGTACTTATTACCAAATACAATGCCTATAATCATATTATAACGGATACATACTCCATATATTGCTATTTTATGTCGGTAATCCACATAAAAGCAAAAACTTTTATCCGACAAAATATTACAAAATTAAGAAAATTCATAGTGCAGGTTATTTATCATGGACTAATTCAATTTCGCTTTTTTGTATAATAGTGAATATTGCTTCTCTTAATATTTCGTTAGGGTGTATTGATTCTCTCAATTATAAGTGCATCGAGGGCTTTTTGCGCAGTTAAATCCTCACCGCAGGTCGGGCAAAGCCACCTTCCATATTCCGCACTGCTAAAAGAAGCCCTATGGCATGTATGGCAATTCTTTTGATACATATTATCCAACCCCTCTGCACCTTAATCAAATTGTTTTTTATAAATAACTAGTTGTTCTTTTTAAAGAACTAACAATTCGAGTATAGTGCAAAAGTTAGGGGTGTTTAAATAGGTAAAACTGACTACTTATCTTAATGAAGAACTTTTTTGTTCTTTTAAATGAACTTTTCGATGTTTTAGAGAACAAAATTATAAATCCAACAGCCAACGAATTCTATTAAAAAAGCACAACCCAGAGGCTGGGTTGTGCTTTTGATCTTAGATTAATAGTTAACTAGGTTCAATCAATCCATAGCGCCCATCTTTTCGGCGGTACACTACGTTTGTTGTATTAGTATCCGCATTCGTGTAAACGAAGAAACTGTGACCAAGCATATTCATTTGTAAAATCGCTTCTTCACTGTCCATCGGCTTTAAATCAAAGCGCTTATTTCGGACCACTTCAATATCATTATCGTCTTCGAATTCATCCACCACTTCGTCAACATCCGTATTGAAGGCGAATGCATCGGGTGTCGTCGATAGATTGTTCCGGAACTTACGGTTGACCTTCGTTTTATGTTTACGAATTTGGCGTTCAAGCTTATCATTGATCAAGTCAATGGCAGCATACATATCCGCATTTTCCTCTTCAGCGCGAAGAACCAAATTCTGCATAGGAATCGTCACTTCGACCTTAGATGTATTATTGTTCACTTTTAAATTCACTAACACATTTGCATCTGGTGTATTGTTAAAATATCGTTCTAACTTGCCAATTTTCTTTTCGACGTATTCTCGAATTGCTGGAGTTACCTCAATGTTTTCACCGCGTACGTTGTAATTCATAAAGTGAGTCCTCCTTAAATTAAGACTATACAGTTAGATTCTACAATACCCCTCCGGTTCCCTTTAGAAACACATCATGAAATATGTCGAAATAATGAAACAATTGTCGGAAGGTTTGGAAAGGGTTGATGTCTGCCCTAGCTTCATTATATCAAATGCTATGCTATAAAGAAAAAATTAAGCCTATATTATTTACAGAAAATTTAAAAATATATAACATAAAAACCGTTTGGAATCCAAACGGCAGGGTAATCAGTTTCTTTTATCATAAAATATGCCATCCACTGATAGACTTTCATACGGGTTCGTGTATTTATTGGACGATCGTTTCTTCTTATTTATTTCCTGGATATCCCGCTGTATCTCCTGCTTTTGGAGCTTAAGCAAGTGATCGACCTGTTGGTTGAGCAACAGTACTGCACGGCCCAATTGTTGCTCTTCACCAGTAAAAGGCGGTTTGATTTGAGAAAGAAGCTCATCCCGATGATCAATCAGCTTTGTGATCCTTTCTATTTTATCATCACGCTCTGTGATCGTGCGATCTTCCAGAACGGCAAGCAATTCAGCAGTCAAATCATGAAAGGTTCTAATTACCATTACACTTGACCGCTTTGGGTAAATTGTTTTTTTCGATTGATCTGAATTAATTCCTTCCAAGTATTCCGGAACTCAGTAACAAGTCCTTCCACTTCTTCCAAGGCAGAAACGTCATTTTTCATATTCGCTTCGATCAGACGCCGGTTCATGAAATCATACAGACTCATCATATCTTTGGATACATCCATATCCATATTCAGCGTCACCATCAATTCGCGGATAATATTTTGCGCCTTGATGATGTTCGTATTCTTCGCTTCGATATTTCCTGCTTCAATGCCCTTCTTCCCAAGCATGATGAACTTCAAACAGCCATTATAAAGCATTAATGTAAGCTCTCCCGGGGATGCTGTATTGACTGAATTTTGCTGATACGATTGATATGGATTATTTATCGCCATACTTAACTTCCTTTCCAACTTACCTTAACTAAAATAAGAAGCTAACGATGCACTTTGGCTGTTTGCCTTTTGAATCGCTTTTTCCATCGCTGTGAACTGGTTGTAGTAACGTGATTCCAATTTCGTTAACTTTGCTTCAAATGTTGAGATCTTCTTGTCCAGCCCGTCCACCAATTTTCCGATTGTAAAATTGTTATTAACATAGCCGGCCTTTCCGGCTTTTTCAGTAATCACCTTCATCGATGATTCTATATCATCCCTCAACCGGCGCGCGAGGCCTTTGTCGCTCTTTTCCGAACCATTGGCCATGAACATATCATAAATCGCATTGGGATCCTCACTAATGGCTGTCCGGAGCTTGTCCTCATCAATCGTTAATTTACCGCCCTCCAAATAATTCTTGGTCGTGGTGATCCCCAAACTGCTGAGATTGTTTTTTCCAGTGATTCCATCCACCGAGGTGTATAGAGATGACCTCATTGTGGTCAGGAGACTTTTTAATGTCGAATCACTTTTTAACGTTCCGCTCTTCGCTTTTTCTTCCCACAGCTTCACTTCATCCTCTGTCATTGCCTTCTTTTGCTCAGAGGTAAGCGGCGTAAAGGAGCGATATTTCGCTTCGCCCGTTTTATCTTGAACCTTTTTAATGACTTCATTGTATTTATTCACAAACTGAGTGATTGTATCCAGGATGGCATCCACATCAGCTTTTGATGAGAATGTGACTGTATCGGTCGTTTTTTGCTTTACCGTTATTTCCGCTCCATTAATCTGAAACGTATTCGAAGGCCGGGAAATTTCCAGTCCATTATAAACAATGGACGCATTTTCCCCTTTTGAGCCGCCAGCTCCTTCATTGTTACTGCCCAGTTTTAACGTATCGAAAAAATCTCCGGTGCCTCCCAATTCAATTTCAGGCCGACCTTTAACATCACCGGTATTTTTAGCAGTGATGGAAAACTGCTGGGACGTTTCATCGAAAAATAGAGTCACTCCCGAGTTAGCGTTAATTTTATTTATCACACTCTCTAACGTATCGTCCGCATTAAGGGTAAGCGTGTACGGTTTTTCCACTGTCACTCCATCTTTTACTTCCGTATCAAAACCGCCATCTTTATTGATGGCGAGTATCGTAATATCTTGTGGTGTCGTGAAACCCAATTCCGATAGTTTCTTTTTGGGGTCGGTAACAGCTGATTTTTCCGTACTTGTCATGGTTGCTGCTTTAGCAAGTCCATTCACTTGTATATTCCCGGAAAAATCACTGGTCGAATTCACATTTCTCACTGATACAGCATCTGGATTCGATACCGACACCTTCTTTTTAATGAAAGAAGACTGCTTCCCGATTCCATCACGAATGAGCGTATCCAATTCTGATAAAGCTGTATTTACCGAACGGTAATCATCCCGCTGCCACTCGGAATACTGCTTTTTCTGTGTTAATTTATCCAACGGCACCCGTTCTGCCTGCATCATGCTCTTAACTAGTTCATCAATGTCCATCCCGCTTGCTAAACCACTGATTCGTACCAAAATAAATCACCCGCTTATATTTTTTCATCCACCATTATGCCGACAAACTCCGTCATTGCCGCATAGAAATCCAATAACTTCTTCGGTGGAATTTCCCTGAGCGTCTCATCCGTCACGTCATCGACTACCTTGACAAAGTACTCATTCAGCTTCTCGTGATATTCAAAACGAACGGCCGTATGTGTCGGATTCAGGAAGGTGTTCAAACTATCCACCATTTCCTGCACCTTTTCTTTTGAAGGCTCATCAGTAGATTCCACACTTTGTTCCGAATAGGCAAGCGTATTCATTTCCCGCTGATAATATGAACTGATTCCTTCCGAGATTGCTGTTCTAAGTTGTGAGGAAAGAATATTCGTGGACAAACTCTCCAGCATCTAAATAGCCCCCAATATGATGTCTTTACTTTTTATATCGGTTCTTACAGTTTTATATTTAGTAAAGCTTTTTGATTTTGGTTTCAACTGTAGACTATCATGAATGATCTTTTTCTATAAAAGAGATTCTACTAAAAAACTCCAGAAGAATAACTGGAGTCTAGTTAATTTCCACTCCAGGCACTCGCTTTCCGCAGGCGGTCCGGGAGCCTCCTCGGCGCTTTTGCGCCTGCGGGGTCTCCCTTGGACACGTATCTCCCGCAGGAGTCTCGCACACCCGCTCCAATCAACCTTGTTTTAACATTTAGATAGAAATCCTTTTATCTACAGTCTTTTTTTAAAATTAGAAAGATTAAAACTGAGGGTGATAATCACTTCTCTACGTTCGGAAAAAATTATGACTGATGATTTTAATTTATAGAACTCCCTTTTTATTCAAATGAATCTGCGAACATACTAGGAATGGATATATCCCATCCAGCTTGTGATTGATAGCTGTGTTCACCAGTCATTTCACCATACACAGTAATCACATCTTCATCTACGTATTTTGTAGTCCCATCATACTCAATGAAGATAATATCTAGCCATAAGATTCCTTGGTGATAGATAAACCGATGGTCCCTTACTTTTTAAGGGCCAGTAATCCCATTTTTCTGCATCGTAGTGTTCCTTGCACCCTTCAATCAGTACAAATAAAAGAGCCTAACACAAAGTGTCAGACCCTTTATTAGGCTAACTATTTAATTACCGAAGTAACTGAAGAACGCCCTGCGGTTGCTGATTTGCTTGAGCTAGCATTGCTTGTGAAGCTTGCGCCAAGATAGAGTTCTTAGTTTGCTCCATCATTGTTTTAGCCATATCTGTATCACGAACACGTGATTCAGCAGCTGTCAGGTTTTCAGAAGAAGTACCTAAGTTGTTGATCGTATGCTCTAAACGGTTTTGGTTAGCGCCTAGTTTAGAACGTTCTGCTGAAACAGTGTCAATCGCAGATTGAATTTTTGTAATAGCAGCTGATGCGTTTTTAGCGTCAGAAACATCCAGGCCAGATTCAACACCTGTAGAATCTGTACCATTGCTTACATTTGTATCAGTTGTGAAGCCTGTACCAGTACCAGTCAATCCAAGAGCACTTGCACGCATATCACCAATTTCAAGTGTCAGGCTTTGATTTTCGTTTGCACCGATTTGGAATTGAAGACCTGCTCCGGCTTCAACAGCTTCTTTGGCTTTTACTTCCGCAGACCCATCTACAGTTTCAGCAGCATCTACAGATAGACCGCCAGTTCCAGTGATAGTTGCTGCAGTTGCAGATTCAGCTCCAGTCTTTTGTTCTAATTTAAGTTGTCCGCCATCTTTAGTTGCAGTGTACTTAGCGCTTAATTCAGCATCTGCTCCAATAGCAGCAATTAATCCATCAAGATCTGTGAACTCTCCAGCAGCGGCATCATCAGCAGCGGCAACCGTAAATGTTTTTCCATCTACTACTACTGTGTCGCCTGCAGTTGTACTTAATGTTCCTGTTGATGTTACGCTACCGGCCACGGCAGGAGCAGCTTCCACTGCTGCTTGAGCTGCAGTTGCTGAATCCTTAGAACCATTCAATAATTTCTGTGTATTGAATTCAGTAGTGTTACCGATACGGTTGATTTCAGATGTTAATGAATCCATTTCCTTTTGGATTTCTCCACGGTCACTAGTTGTATTAGTATCCGTTGATGCCTGTGTAGCAAGCTCACGCATGCGTTGAAGGATGTCAGTCGTTTCGTTCAATGCACCTTCAGCAGTTTGGATCAAAGAGATGGCATCTTGTGAGTTACGGGAAGCTTGGTCCAATCCGCGGATTTGTCCACGCATTTTTTCAGAGATTGCAAGACCGGCTGCATCATCGCCTGCACGGTTGATGCGCATGCCTGAAGCTAGTTTCTCCATTGATTTGGATTGTGCATTCGTTGCACTTGATAATTGACGGTGCGTGTTTAGAGCTGAAATATTGTGATTGATAATCATTTATGTTTCCTCCTTGAGCCTTAAGTCCCCACGTCCATGTGGTTGTTTACGATGGGCAGTGAATAAGTCGGACGCCTATTTCACAGCCCATCGTTGTATAGTTAATATCGACCTGCTTGGAAACATATTTAGCGGATTTTTACGATTTTTTCTTGAAATACTCATTTATATTTTCCAGAAAATTGGTTTCTGTTTTTGAAGCTTTTCTATTTTCCTGCTGGATGGACAGGTAGACTTCCTTCCTATGGATATCGACGTTTTTAGGGGCATTGATCCCCAGTTTGATCTGTTCCCCCTCAACGGACAGAATCGTAATTTCGATATCATCGCCAATCATGATCGCTTCATTTGGTTTTCTGGTCAATACGAGCATCATTTCCCCACCTGTTCTGCTGGAGGTTCAAACAGTCTGTGCTTTGTAAGGTATTCACTAGCATTCATGATAAATTGCTTACCCACTTTTTTAGGTCCGTTTATGATGATGGGAGCTTGGAGGTTGGCCGTCGTTTCATTGAAAGGGTCCTGGATCGTTAAGATGACGAAAGTGATGACTTCCAGTTCCGTTTCAATTTGTAAAGAAGATAACACTTCATCCGTAAGCTTCACTTCGTAATCATGAAACACTTCAAAAGGGTCCGTCACAATGAAGGCAAGCTCTTTTGTTTCTATCGATTGCAGGACGAAAAATTGCGTGTCATCCAAAGCTAGCAAGCAAAACTGTTTTTCTTCTAAAAATCCTGGTATCCCGCTTTCAAATACATAAATCTCTTTCTCTGCCAATTCTAGTTCGCCATGAAACTTTGTTTGTATGATCATCTATGTTTTCACTTCCCTATCTCATCCGGTAATAAATTTGGTGAAATCTATATCCAGCGCATTTTTTTGTAGAATTTCGACATCCACACTTCCTGGTGTGTATGTATGGTTCGCCCCATTGATTTGAGCATCAATGATCGGTTTTTGTACGGTTGCTTCAATCTCCACTCGGGCAGGCTCGTAGTCCAGCTTCACGCTGAAATGAGAGGGAATCCATCCGAGATTGAATTGCTTATCATGCCCTATGCTGTTTTGCCTGGCATGTTCAGCGAGTGGATTACCCCCTTTTTCAATATGCCTCAGCTCCGTTCCCTGTTGGGCACGTCTTGCCATACCCGCCAGCCAATCTTGATATCCCTGCTTCGCAAATTCATCGACTCTTCTTGAGAGGCTTTTCAAATCCATGTCTTCCCTTGCTTGTAACTGATCGATCGTCAGCTTGCCTGGGGCCGTTTGAATCTCCAGTATGGCTTGCGGCTGTTCGATAGATTGGACCGCCGCCTTCTGTTCGATTTGCTGTACAGGCTGCTCTATATTCAATCCAATCTTCATTGGGGTGGATTGCAATCTGATTTGTGGAATCTGCATCATCAACACTCCTTATAGAAAAAAGCTATCCATTTAAGAATAGCTTAGCGAAGAAAATCCAATAAACTCGGTTGCATGATTTTTGCTCCGATACTTAATGCAGCACTATGGACACTTTCCTGGGTCGTCAAATCCATGATCGCCTTTTCGATATCGACATCCTCATTTTTCGAAAGGATTTCAGTGGCAAAAACCTCCTGCTGCTTGAGACGGTCCGTCATCAGCTCAATCCGATTCTGCCTTGCGCCAACCTGTGCCTGCATGCCTAAGAAAGTATTTATCGTTGTGTCAAGTCCTTCAAGCGTCCCGCTCACGTCCCCGCCGTTTTCGAGTGCATCGATTGTTCGGTCGATGCTTCCGCCGGCAGCGAGTGCATCACCAAAAATCTTGGAACCGTCCGTATTAATTTTAAGGGAAATCCCGGAAAACACTTCAAGGTTTATGTCCCCTGTGCCATACACCGTATTTCCATTCGCATCTTTAACGGACGATGGTCTCACATTCGTATCCTGACCGTTAAAAATATACTTCCCGCCAATCTGTGTGTCGCCGAGAGTTATGAGATGTTCATTTAATTGTTTAATTTCTTCAGTAATGGTTTTAAGTTGTTCTCCTTCATACGTGCCATTGCTGCCTTGAACGGTTAATTCACGAATCCGCTGCATGGCGGAAACCGCTTCCGTAATGGCATCATCTGTGCTGTCGATCCAATTGGTCGCCTCCGCAATGTTACTTTGATACTGCCCTATTTGATTGAGGGTCGTCCGGTACCCCATTCCCATCATGGCCGCAACAGGGTTATCGGATGGTTTGGAGAATTTCTTTTGAGAGGAAACCTGCTCTTGCAGCTTGGACATCTTTTCGTAACTGCTGCTTAAATTCCTCAACATATTATTGGTTAGCATCGATTGCGTTACCCGCACGTTCGTCCCCTCCTATCATCTGCCTGCCGTACCCATTCCGTTTATGATTTTATCGAGCATTTCATCCATCATCGTCATCATTCTTGCAGATGCGTTGTATGCCTGCTGGAATTTGATCATGTCCGTCATTTCTTCATCAAGGGATACGGAACTGACGGACTCCCTATTTTGATTGACCGATGCAGCAAGCACGACAGAATTGGAAAGGTTTTTTTTGGCGCTTTGGGAATCCACGCCAAGCTTTCCGATGATACCGGTATAATAGGTGTCGAAGCTTCCTGTCAATTCATCAGAGTTTTGGTCTTTAGTCGAGTACTCACTGAACGCCTTCTTTTTAAGGTCAGCCAGGAGTTTGGCATTTTCATTATCACCGGATGCCCCTCCGCTTTTTCCGCCTGCGGCTATTTTTGTGGGATCCTTAACAATTTCACTATTCACCTTGATGCTTTGGGCGGCACTCTTACCAGGTTCAACTTCAAAGAAGTTCAATGTTGAATTGTTGTCATCACCTAAGGCATATCCTTGTTTATGGATGGCATTGAACTCATTCACAAAAGCCGTCGTCATATTATCGAGCTTTTTCAGCATATCAGGATAAGCGCCGCCGATCATGCCATCAGCCTTCATATAGCCGAAGCTTTTGATCAAACCGGATAGTTCTCCCGAGAATTTGTAATCCGTCAATGTTTTCGAACCAAATTTCAATCCGTCTACCATACCTGTCTTTTTATCATGGCTAACTTCAACTTTCGAAGTTCCCGCCATCCCGGTTTGGTTAACACTGACAAGATTGATGGGCGGCGCAAAAGACGAACCGTCTTCTTGCATCAATTCGATGTTGTATAGCCCTGTAGCCACATCACTGGCTCTTCCGTAATCCTTCGGAATGACGTTATTCACTTTAATGCTGACAAGCTGCGAGAGATTGTCCACGAGTACATCACGTTTATCATAAAGATCATTGGGGATATAGCCATGCGGCTCCACTTTACTGATCTGTTGGTTAAGCTGATCAATACTGCTGATGAGCGTATTGATTTCGTTCGCTTTGACGTTTATCTGATTGCCTATATCCGTTTGAACATTCGTTAGCGAGTTGTAGTAGTAGTTCAGGGTATCCGCGACCATGACACCTGTCGAGGCAACGACTTCACGGGCCCCGGAGTTTTCCGTATTGGCCGTCAGCCCCTGCAGCGAATTCCAGAACTTCTCCATCGTGGCGGCTAATCCGCTGTCGGTCGGTTCGTTCATGATCCCTTCCATTTTCGTCAGGGATTCGCTCATGGCCCCGTAATAACCGATTTTATTACTTTGTGTCCTGTATTGTGCATCCAGGAAACTGTCGCGGATCCGCTGAACCGTTTCAGCTGCCACCCCTGTCCCGATTTGGCCGGCAACACGCGGGCTGTTCAAACCGACAGTAGGAAAGCCCGACGTCTGGACCAAGTTGACCCGCTGCCTTGAATATCCTAATGTATTGGCATTGGCCACATTATTTCCTGTTGTATACAAGGCTCCTTGAGAGGTGGATAATCCGCGCTTGGCGGTCTCAAGACCCATAAAGGTTGAAATCATTTGCTCGCACCTCCATCTTTTTTCTGCTTCTTATGCTTTGGAATCAAACATACCCATGCCTATTTTCGCCGTTTTCCTAACCGAATCCCCGTAATTCAGATTCTGGTTCTGCGGCCTTAGAATATCCAAAGAGACATTGATGAATTGAAGGGACTGATAGATCAATTGCTGATTTAAGCCGTTCCTCTCCTTCAGCTTTGACACTTCTTCAATCAATTCCGCTTTTAGCATTGCAAGGACTTCCGTTTCTTCAGGTCCTGTCAGCTCCGTTACGGTATGGATGGAGGCAGGCTGTCCCACCGTTCCATTGGCTGCAAGAAATTCCTCGACTGCCCTTTCTCTTTCCTTATCCGTTTGACTGATGGCTTTAATATGCTTTTGTTCCGAAATCAGCAGGGCAGTAATCGCCTCGGTATCATTTGCTTTCAAAATGGCCGTTTTCCTTATCGCCAATTGATTGAAGCTTTTATGAAGCTTGATCAATTTTTCAAGCGATCCGATGATGTTCCGTGCAGACATTTTCCTGCCTCCTCCGCTCATAAATGAAGGACGGAAAATGGCTCCGTCCACTTCATTCAAGCTTTTTCATTGAAAATTCATTTCCGGTAAAAATCGATGAGACCCTTAGCCGTTGCTTGTGCATTCAATTTATAATTTCCTTTTTCAACTTGGATTTTCAATTCGTCCACTTTTGCTTGTCTTGCAGCAAGAATCGGAGATGATTGCTGCATTTCTTTTGCCGCTGAAGAAATTTCAACTTTATCCGAGGATTTGACCTTGGATTCTTGTATATTCCCCGTTTTATTGGCTTGTAGTTTATAAGGGTTAACACCTGTCATACCGACGTTATTGATTTTCATATTCCAGATCCTCTCCTTCGGTCGATTTTATAAATCCCATTGATTCCTAACACATGAAAATGGCTCTGGACTGTGTTATTCTCCCTATCTTCATTATCGACAAGGTTTGGATTTCTTTAATTGTTTCCTGCTAATCTTTCCTTCGACACCCATTGTCGAATATTGTTCTCAATATCGAATATTTTAACAAATGCCGCATCATGATTCCATGATTTATCCTTTTTGATCATCCTTCATGTAGTACGTATTTTTTTTATCATTTCCTTGAATTTCAGTAAGGCGCTTTTCCTCATTTTCAAATGCCCGCAAACCCGATCGCAGTGAATCGCCGCATTTGCCGCATAACCTTCCGCTCTTGATGTTAGTTCCGCAACTTTCACATGGAATTCCTAGATTAGGAAACTGCACCAGCTTTCCGGTTCTCACAAATTTAATTAATAACGTTTCTTCAACGCCGGTGTCCGTAACCACCTGCATCATGGACGCCGTTCTATTTATTTTTTTGCGAATATATGCATACACTTTATCATATTGGGCTTCTTCTTCTTTATAACAGGCATCGCATACATCCCGGAATTTCGTCATAACGAATAACGAATTACAGTTTGGACAGTTGAATACTTCCATCGAGTTCCCTCCTTCACCATCACAGCGATTATTCTTTAGTGTATATATCGAATAATCCCGGCGATACTTTAGGGATGTTCATTAAAATAAGCTGTTTCACCTAGCCAAGGTGATGGATGATACTTCTTTGGCCCCAGCCGTTATCAATGCTTTCGCTGCATGCCTGAGAGTTGTGCCTGTCGTGTAAATGTCATCAATGACCAAAATTGATTTATGCTCCAGCAAATCAGATTGCATCACCTGAAAAACCTGCGGCAATGAGATCCTCTCCTGCCGTGATTTTTTTGATTGTTTTTCCGTATGGATTCTTGTCAAAGTCTCAACCGTGTGAAGTCCAATCAGATCTGCCAAAGCCTGCCCTTGGTTGAATCCCCGCTCCCTAAGCCGTTCATGACTAAGCGGGATGGCCGTTACCAGGTCAAATTCCATGTCCTTTAACCTTTCTTTCAAAAAAGGAGCGAAAACCTCAGCTAATGCATAATCCCCCCGGTACTTATATTTAGCAATGATATCTTTTAAGTATTCATTGTAATGAAATAGCGATATGTTCTTCGACAAATAGCCTCCCCATTCCCCGTCCCTTTCCCATCTTGAACAATCCAGACAGAGGCCACTGGTCATATATTCCCTGTCCAACTGCCTTGAGCACATTGTACACGTCTCTCCGGTAATCCTATTAAGTTTCCCCTCACATCCATCGCAGATTACCCTTGCCTCGGCCCGTTTAAGCAAGCTCCTCCATGTCAATGCCTGCTTCATTCCCTCATCACAAACAAGACATCTATTCATCGAGCAGCCCCCTTTTCATGGCATCTTTATTCATCATTTGTATATGGTGAACCGCCTCGACCATCGCTTTACTTTTACCGTAATGAAAAAAGGTGATCGTCCCGGCAGGGTTAGCAAGGCTTCTCCCTACCCTGCCGGCAATCTGAACGAGGGCACTTTCAGAAAACACTTCATGTTCAGCACCAATCACGGCTACTTCCAACCGATCAATTGTCACGCCGCGTTCCAGGATGGTCGTTGTCAGTAATCCCGGAATCATTCCATTCCTTAGTGCCATTACCTTTTCCTTTCGATCAGGGTGCCGGGAGTGGACAATCGATAATTTTGGGGACAGTCTTTGGAACAGCGGAATGGCCTGCTCCATCACTTGAATGCTTGGAAAAAACAATAGGAAGGGGATGTTCTGCTTAAGGCGTTCACTTACCCATCCATTAATTGCGGGGGGAATCTTTTGTTGAAGAAATAGTTTTTGCCAATTGCCGCTCCACTTCATTCCAGGGACAGGAATTGGCTGTCGATGATAACGGGCCGGGATTATGACGGCTTTCAATTTACCGCTTCGGTATTGCCGCTGCATCCGTTTCGAAGGTGTGGCGGTCAAGTAGATGGTCGCCGCAGAAACCTTTTTCGATTTATTAACCGCATAATGCAGCGAATCATCAATTGAGTAGGGAAACGCATCGACTTCATCAACGATGATGACATCGAAAGCTTCATTAAAACGGAAAAGCTGATGTGTCGTGGTAACTGTCAGTGGCGAAAAGCCATGTCTATCTGCACTGCCGGCATAGAGGGTCGTGACGTCAATGGCAGGAAAGGCTTTTTTTAACCTTGGGGAGAGTTCGAGAACGACATCGGTCCGCGGTGTTGCCAAACAAATCCGTTTCCCGGCATGCAAGGCTGCCTCAATCGCCGGAAATAGGACCTCCGTCTTCCCTGCCCCGCATACAGCCCATACCAGGAATTCATCTTTTCCGTTCACGGCTTCAACGACACAGTCGGAGGCATTTTGTTGACCTGCCGATAAAGTGCCTGCCCACCTCATAACATTTTCAGGAATCGTAAACTGAATGCCGGGCCCGGTCCACCTATAAAGCTTTGCACATTCACTGACCCGTCCCATCATGATGCATGAGCGGCAGTATGTGCAATCTTGATTGCAAATCTTGCAAGGGAATGTATAAAACAACGTTTGATCTTTGTTACCGCAGCGTACACAGTTAAAACTGCTGTTCCCCGATTGCACGCCGCAAGTTTCCGAGACATACCCATTCTTGAGGTGCTCTGCGAGGAGTTCTTGGGAGAAGGGGATTTCGAAGGCCAAAAGGTGTTTTCCGGTGAGATGGTTCTGAAGTTCCGGGGAATAAGGGGGGGAAATGCTCATGTTTTTCAAACTGCAACCTCCATTTCTTGATAAATTACACTCCTCCTTATCATTCGCTTTTTACTCCCGGATTCCTTTTTGCTCCATAAAAAAACGCCTTACACTTAGTAAAGGCGTCACAGCTTAAATTTTATACCAGCCCATCCCCATTGAACCTTCGCCCAGATGCGTTCCGATTACCGGACCGAAGTAGCTGATGTCGAACTCGACATTTGGGAATCGGGCTTCAAGTTCGGCTTTCCAGTCTTTAGCTTCACTTTCCCGTTTTGCATGAATGATGACGGCTTTATATTTCTCGCCGCTCGACGCGTCTTCCCCAAGTAAATCGGCAATCCTTTTCATCGCTTTTTTTCTTGTACGGATTTTTTCGAATGGGACGATGACTTTATCAACAAAATGGAGGACAGGCTTCACTTGAAGCAAACTGCCAATCAATGCTTGGGCACTGCTTAAGCGGCCGCCGCGCTGCAGATGGGATAGGTCATCTGCCATGAAGTAGGCCCTTACCGATGGTTTCATTTCTTCGAGCCTTGCCATGATTTCTTCTGCACCCTTACCATCAAGTGCCATTTTTGCCGCCTCGATCACGTAAAACCCCTGTACCATGCAGCTGATTTCCGAATCAAAGGCATGAACCCTAATTCCCTCGACCATTTCACCTGCAGATACCGCTCCTTGATACGTTCCGCTGATGCCGCTCGATAAATGAATGGAAATAACATCATCATATTCTTTCTGCAGTTCCTCGAACTTCTCGACAAACTTCCCGATTGGAGGCTGTGAAGTGGTCGGCAATTTCTCCTGCATCTTTACTTCCTCATAAAACTCATCCGCAGTTATATCAACTTCCTCCCGGTAAGCTTCATTGGAAAAAATGACATTAAGCGGCATCATATGTATATGTAAACGATCACGTATTTCCTTAGGTATATATGCAGTGCTATCTGTTACGACTGCGGTTTTCATAATAGTACCATCCTTATAAAAATTTACTCTGTATCATATTCACCATTTTATCTGAAAATGCCCTTATTTGCATTAAATAGCCTTCTGCATTACCAAAAATATGAAACCGAGAATTTGAATCGAGTCATCCATTCAAAAAAAATCCAGCCCTTCAGCACGCATTGCGGTATCTGAAGAGCCGGACTTATCGAACGCTTTAATTACTTCACTTCCACCCAGCCATTTTTAATAGCTAGTACAACCGCTTGTGTACGGTCATTCACATTCATCTTCTGAAGAATGTTACTCACATGGTTCTTGACTGTTTTTTCACTGATATATAGAGTTTCGCCGATGGCCCGGTTGCTTTTCCCGTCCGCTAGAAGTTGAAGCACTTCACATTCGCGTCGAGTCAATAGGTGTAGCGGCCTCCTGATTTCTATCGTATGTACGGAATCACGATCAGCACCCTCTTCAGCTGCTAAGCGGCGATATTCTTTAACTAAATTATGGGTCACCTTTGGATGAAGGTATGAGCCGCCTTCAGCGACTACACGCACAGCATCAATCAACGCATCTGCGTCCATTTCTTTCAAAAGATAACCTTGTGCTCCTGTTTTCAATGCGTGCTGCACGTAGTTTTCATCATCATGAATGGAAAGGATGATGACTTTTGTTTCAGGGTAACGGTTCACGAGCATTTTTGTTGCTTCGATCCCATTCATGTTCGGCATGTTGATATCCATTATAACAACATCAGGTTTATGTGTTTCAACGAGGTCCATAGCTTCGCTTCCGTCATCACCCTCGGCAACAACATCAAAGGATGATTCAAAATCTAATATGCGCTTTACGCCTTCACGGAAAAGCTGATGGTCATCGATAATGATGATACTAGTCTTCAACGGCTTCTTCCTCCTAATTTCTATTTAATATGTTTATTCTCTATTATTTATAAATGGTAGGGAACTTGTATAAATACCAAAGTGCCTGCCCCCGGTTGTGAATCGATCGTCATTTCACCTTCCAGCAGCTCGACTCTTTCCCTCATTCCTACCAAGCCAAATGAACCTTCTTTTTGAATCGAAGAGTCAAACCCCTTTCCATCATCTTTGACGACGACGGTCACCATCTCCTTGGAAATGGACAGTTTAACTTGAATCTGTTTTGGATCCGCATGCTTCAATGAATTTTGTACAGCCTCTTGAACCAGCCTGAATAAAGCGACCTCCATATCGGAAGGAAGCCTTTTGACCTGTCCAAGGTTGACGAAATTCAGATTCACGCCATTATTATAGTCTTCGGTCGTTTGCAGGTACTTTCTGAGGGTAGGTACAAGGCCTAAATCATCAAGCGCCATAGGACGAAGGTCATAGATGATCCTGCGCACTTCATATAAAGCATTCCTTACCATGACCTTTAAACTGCGGATTTCCACTAACGCTTCATCAGGACCTCTCTCCCGTTGCACTCGTTCTATCAAGTCTGAGCGCATCATGACGTTTGCCAGCATTTGCGCAGGACCATCATGAATCTCACGTGAGAGCTTTTTACGTTCCTGCTCCTGGGCTTCGATTATTTTCAGGCCGAAGTCCTGTTTGCGTTTCGCTTCTTGAAGGGCTTCCCCCACAAATTTAAGATCCTGTGTCAAATAATTCTGTACTACCGATATTTGCGAAACGAGATGCACCGCTTTATCGATCGTCTGCTGTAGACCCCTTAACCTTAACTCAAGCTCATCCCGGCGATTACGGAGCTCTTTCTCCAATTGCCGGTTAATTTGTAAATCGACTTGCAGCTTATGTGCCCTTTCATAAGCATCGCGCACCTGTTCTTCAGAAAAATGGTTGAAGTGCATACTGACTTCTGAAAGCCTTTTTCGAGCAAACCTGGCTTTTGCATCCAATGCATCGCTGTCGGTTATCACAATGGCAACCCTGATTTTCACATCATCAAGCTCTTTTGATAATGACTCGAAATCCTTTCGGCATTGTTCGCCGATATCAAAGACTTCATCCTTACTCTCACTAACAGTGCTCACCATTGTTTCTAAGATCTTGTCCAATGCTTTAGCATCAACCTTTTTTATGGACATTAAGATCCCTCCACTTAAATCAAAAGACTTAAACAATTTATTGTCTTAAAGACTATGTATATGGAAAAAAGTTCTTTCCCTTTTTCATGAATGGTTAAATTTCAGGTAAATTTTGTATGAAGTAACCTTCATGAACATATTGTACCAAAAAATGATTAAAAATACGTTAATTCCCTTTTATGATTTCCATAAAATGTACCTATTTACTATACATCTCATATTCCCGGCCATTAAGTCTGCCTATTAAAGGCAGTAAGCCATTTCAATTATCCTAATACAAAATATCCTTTTCAATCAAATGAGATATTCCGCTCCATTGATTATCATATGAAATAGATGCATTTATTAAATGGCAAAATCCCTGAAATGAGAGGACGCGTTAAAGTAAAGCCAGGATATTGGCACAGAACTTTTGTTTTTCCAACAATGTTATTCTTTTAAGCATATATGACCAGCTAATAACAATAACAGGCAATGAAATTAATTATAACACGTACAGCTTTTTCTTATATTAAAGTTTCTTTACACATGCGGTATGTAAATGAATCGTCATTGCCACTTTTTCCGCAAAGCCTTATAATAAATCAACTAATAGGAAGTACGAAGGTGGAATAGTTATGCTCACTCAATATTTAACGGTGGCAGGTCGCGGCGAACATGAAATCGTCATTGAAAAATCCCGTTTTATTTCCCACATCGCCCGAGTTGAAACCGAAGATGCCGCACAGGCCTTTATCCAGGAAATCAAGAAAAAGCACAAAGATGCTACACATAATTGTTCCGCTTATATGATCGGGGAACAAAATCAAATCCAAAAAGCCCTCGATGATGGGGAACCGAGCGGAACGGCAGGCGTCCCTATCCTGGAAGTGCTTAAGAAAAAAGAACTGAAAGACACCGCTGTTGTTGTCACACGATATTTTGGCGGCATCAAACTTGGTGCTGGCGGTCTCATTCGCGCTTACAGCAAAGCGACTTCAGAAGGAATAAATACCACAGGTGTGGTTGTAAGAAAACTAATGCGGGTCATTTCGACAACCGTCGACTATACCTGGCTAGGAAAATTGGAAAACGAATTGCGATCTTCCATTTATCAAATAAAGGAAATTCAGTACCTTGATCAGGTCAATATCCTTGTATATGTTGAGGAAACACAAAAAGAGACATATACCGCTTGGATTACAGAGCTGACAAATGGTCAAGGCCATATCACTGAGGAAGAAATGCTTTATTTGGAAGAGGAACTCGCCTGATAAACTCCTGCATATTTTTCCTTTTTTATGCTGTAATATAATTGAAAAGAAATATTTATTTTACGAAATTATTAAATCATTGTAAAATTAGGTGTAATATATGACGAAATATAAACTGCAGGATTCGAAAAATAGCGATATATGTCTGATGTTCGTTATTTAAAAGGAGAAGAAAAAGATGTCTACTACTAGGCGTGTTTATAAAATTAAAAAAACAAAGAAAAAAAGGCGAAAGAGGCTTTGGTTATTGCTTGTTCCCCTGCTGGTACTTGGTCTGGGAGCTTCTACGTATGCTGCAACCCTGTATATGAAAGCCCAGAATGTATTCAGTGATTCTTATGACCCTGTGGAAGCATCAGCAAAGCGAGATGCAGCGATCGACCCGCTCGAAGATAATTTCTCGATCCTTTTCATAGGAATCGATGATAGTAAGGACCGTGACTTAAAAGGAAATTCCCGCTCGGATGCTTTAATGCTGGCCACATTCAATAAAGATCAAAAATCTATCAAACTATTAAGCATTCCACGTGATTCCTATGTGTACGTGCCAGCCAAAGGCGTAACCACGAAAATCAACGCGGCCCACGCAGCCGGCGGGCCAAAAGCGACGATGGACACCGTAGAGGAGTTATTCGATATCCCTGTCGATTATTATGTTCGCATGAACTTTAATGCTTTCATCGATGTCGTAGATTCATTGGATGGTATCGAAGTCGACGTCCCTTATGAAATTAATGAAATCGATTCACATGACAAGAAGAATGCCATCCATCTCGAAGAAGGATTACAGACCGTTGATGGTGAAGAAGCATTAGCGTTTGCACGGACACGTAAAAAGGACAGTGATATCCAACGTGGTGAGCGTCAGCAGGAAGTCCTAAGAGCCATCATTGCCAAAGCAACCTCTGCCGGATCACTGACGAAATATACAGACGTAATGGAAGCTGTCGGTGACAATATGACAACGAACCTTCAATTCTCACAAATGAAAGGTTTCATAAAATATGTAACGACCGATAAAGGACTCAATCTTGAAACCATCAAACTTGAAGGTCAGGATTCTACCATTAACGGAACCTATTATTATCAGCTGAACGATACATCAGTAGCGAACACTAAACTGTTGCTTCAATCCCACTTGAACCTGGGACCGAATGAAGGCAATCAAACCGAAGCTGCTCAATCACAAACACAAGAATAAAGTGCAACCCCCACTCACTCATGAGTGGGGGTTTCCTTTTTGAAGCGTTCGCCTCCATATAGCTTAACTTATATGAAATGACATGCTTCACAGACAGCCTTAAATGATCCGCACTCAACAAAAAAAGCCACCAACCGTTATTTAAACGGTTGGTGGCTTTTCATTTATACACTAGCAAAATTAGCTAATCTAGTAATCTATTTCCAAAACAATCATGACTTGTTTTTAAAGTTGAGCATCTTCAGCAACGGCTGATAGTTTGAATTGACCAAACCAATTTTCTCCACAAAAATTTCTATGATCAGCAGGAGTCCCGTTACAAGGATCAAAGCTCCCCACACCGTTGCAAATTGAAAGATTATTGCCGCTAAGCCAAAGCAAGCAGCTAAAGCGTAAATGAGCAAGACAGTCTGCTTATGAGTGAATCCCAAGTTTATCAAACAGTGATGTAAATGGGATTTATCAGCAGCCGAGATCGGCTGTTTATTGACGACCCTGCGGATAATCGCGAAAAATGTATCCGAAATGGGAACACCCAAAATGATGATCGGTACGATCAATGAAATCATCGTAACGTTTTTAAACCCTTGCAGGGACAGAACGGCAATGATGTAACCTAAGAATAATGCGCCTGTATCTCCCATGAAAATCTTTGCCGGATGAAAGTTATATTTCAAAAAGCCAAGAGTGCTTCCAATCACGATCAATGCTACCATAGCAACAAATAGGTCCCCTTTAATAAGGGCCATAGTTGCAATTGTCACTAATGCGATCGTTGAGACACCGCCTGCGAGACCATCCAGTCCGTCTATTAGGTTGATTGCATTAATGATGCCGACAATCCACAAAATTGTGATCGGTATACTTAAAACACCAAATTCAAGTGTATCGATAAAGAACGGCAAATTGATGAATTCCACTTCAAGACCGCCCCATAATACGATAATGAGGGCCGCTAAAACCTGGCCCAGGAATTTGGGTGCAGCTCTTAATTCAAAAATATCATCAGCCATCCCGATCAAAATGATGACAAGGGCTCCCACCAGAAGGGGCAGCTGCTCCCCAAAATCATCCATGAAAAGCAAGTAGGTAATGAAAGTAATGAAAAAACTCAAAAATATAGCTAAACCGCCCATACGCGGCATAATTTTACTATGCACTTTTCGCTCATTCGGTTTATCGGTAGCTCCTAACTTAAAGGCCAGCTTTCCGACAAAAGGAGTCAAAAAAATGGATAATAAAAAGGCTACCAACAAGGCCCCTATTAACATCAAGAACATCAAGAACATCAAGAACCACCTCAATTCAACTAAAAATCTAATACCCGTAACGATCTATAAGAAAACCTATATATAAATGCTTATTTTAATTTTTCATCCTCAAATAAACATTATATACGTTATTGGCTAAAATCTCTATAGAAAAGTTGTTTTTTGCAAATTTTTGTAAATCCAACCCTATCTTTGTCAGGTCCCCGGATTTTTTTAATTCTATAGCATTGCAGATGGCCAATTTCAGCTGTTCGACATTGCCGATATCCGTAATCCAGCCCTTGCTCCGATCGGGAATCAATTCCTGTACACCTCCGACATCACTTGTGATTGCCGGAAGACCCGACCTTGCTCCTTCAAGTAAAACCAGTGGAAAACTTTCGCTTAATGAAGTCAATAATGTGATGTCCCCTAACGGGTAGATTCGTTCTAAATCTTCACGATACCCTAAAAAGTGCACATGATCGGATAATCCCTTTTCCGAGACCATCTCTTCCAAAGCGGATTTCCTGCTCCCGTCCCCTGCAAGCAACAGCTTTACATGGGGGAATTCCGATACCACTTCACTTAATGCCGCTAAAGCAAATTCATGACCTTTCACCGATTCAAGCCTTGCAGGCATGATGACGATGAAATCATCCTTTCCAAACCCGAAATCTTCTCTTTGAAACGGGAAAGGCAATTCCTTTTCAAAGTCAATTCCGTTTAGGATCTTTGTTATTTTTGACGAATGGATTCCTTGGTCAATCAAGTCCTGCTTAAAGCGGTCGGAAACTGCCAGTATATGATCGGCATATTGAAATGACCTTACATGAAGGCCCGTAAACAATTTTCCTTTTACACCCTGCCCCAAAAAGTCATGATGGGGTGAACTGTGAACAGTAAGAAGCCAAGGGCATTTAATGAGGCGCTTTATAAAGGCACCATATATATTCGCCCGCGGACCATGTGTATGGATGATGTCTATATTATTTAGACGGATAAAGTCCCGTAAAGGTTTCAAAATTGAAAGGTCATATTTGGAATGTTGCTTGAAAAGTTCGGTTTGTATCCCGGAAGACATGGCCCGCCGGTAAAGTTCACCATCTTCAAATACACCAAGCAAACACTCCTCTTTATTCAATTGGTTCAGTAAGGACATAATATGAAACATTCCGCCGCCAGTTTCATTCCCAGCGTTTAAGTGCAAGATCCTCATCCAGTCCACTCCTTATGTTCAGGAACGCTGCACCGTTTTCCTTAACCGCCTAACCTTTAAAACGAATCTTGGCAGCGCAAGCATCCGTTTCCACCGCGAAGGTTGCTGGATCAGTCGGTACAACCATTCAAGACGCATCTTTTGCCAGAAAACCGGGGCACGGTTCACCTTTCCCGCAAGGACATCAAAGCTTCCCCCAACTCCCATGAATAACCCCTTATTGAATAGCCCATAGTGCTTGGAAACCCATTTTTCCTGCCTAGGGAACCCTAATGCAGTCAAAATGATGTCAGGTTCAAGTTCCGCTATCGACTTAGGCAGGGCATCATCCTTTATATCAATGTAACCATGGTTGTATCCCACCAACTCGAGACCCGGGTATGATTCTTTTACTTTCAGGGCCGCTGCTTCAATCACGCTTTCCTCCGCTCCAAGCAGGTATACCTTCAGCGCTTTTTCATCAGCGATCCGAAATAATTCATTCATCAAGTCGAATCCAGTAATCCGCTCTTGTAAAGGTTGATTTAGCCATTTAGAGGCCATAATAATACCAACACCATCCGGAGTGATGTAATCAGCCGATATAATGATGTCTTTATAATCCTGATGTTCATTTGCATACTCAACTATTTCCGGATTTGCCGTAACGATAAACGTTTTTTCCTGATTCATCAATCTTGGATAGATCATTCCATTCACGAATTCATCCATATTGCTATCAATGAATGGTATGGATAGTATCTCAACAAACTTTTCTGTCATTTCACTTCAGCCTTTCATATGTACTATACATCTAAAGGGTGGGGTATTATTCAAGAAATTTTTTCATACACATCATAGAACGTGATTTTTGATTCAAAGGTGGTTAATCAATTGAAGTTTATAGAAAAGCAATCGTTACCCATTCTATTTCTGTGCCTGCTCGTCCCATCGGCAGTGCCTCACCCTATCGCCGGTTACATGGCAACGGCGCTGATGCTCATTTTTATCGGTATAAATAAAAAAAACCTGTTATTAATTCTATTCATTTATTTCCCTGCCCGTCCCTTATTGATGGAACTGAATAGCGGCTTAACCTATACAGGTGACCTTGTCATCCTCACCTTATTCATTTCTTTGCTTATTGAAAGATTCAAAAAGAACGAATGGCAATTTTCGAAATATCATTTTACTGCGCCATTTTGGTTGTTTTGTTTAATTGGTGCCGGGGCTGCACTCATAACCGGAGTAGGAATCCTCCCCATCCTATTCGAACTCCGTGCATTGCTTATTACATTCTTGCTTCTTTACATTATCGGTGAATTAAATCTAGAAAGAAAGGATATCTTTCGCTTTTTAAAGGTAATCCTAATATTTACAATCTTACTTTGCCTGCATGGCATGGTGGAGAAAATCTTTTCACGTACGATCCTGCTTCCCCATGCATGGGAAATGTGGAATCTTTCTCCAACAAACCGGATGAGGATTTATGGAGCACCTGCCAATCCTAATGTATTTGCCTTATTCTTAAGCATCCAATTATTCCTTAGTTTCTTTCTATTTCAGTCGCTGAAAAAATATAAATGGATCGTCTTCCTGGCAGCCATCCTGCTTTCCGGAACGTTACTGCTTACCTATTCACGGGGCACGATGATCGCATTCGGGCTCTCGGCGCTTGTCTTTATGATATGGACTAGAAATAAACCATTTCTCAAATATGCTGTAGGAGCATTTTGTCTCGGCCTGCTTCTTATTTATTACCCAGTTTTATTTGCATCAAGTAAAGTGGAGGTATCCGCATCGATTCCCATGGAAAATGTGGTAATTGGCAGCCCCCCCTCTTCTGAACACGAACATGCCCTCTCCAATCGTTTTTCAGAAATGTTCTCTGATAAAACTCTGCACCAAAGTACGGAATGGGGCCGGTTATATGTCCTAATCAAAGGAATTGAAATTTTCAAAGATCACCCGATAATCGGTACCGGGCTAGCAACCTTCGGAGATTCTGCCACACTTTCCTATTCCTCACCAATCTATCAGGAATACCAAATTGGTGAAAGGATGTATACCGATAATCAATATATCCAGATTCTGGTCCAAACTGGTGTGCTGGGATTTCTTGCAGTTCTTGCATTCATCTTTTTCACCTGCCGTAAAATCCTAAAGTCGGGAAATGGCACTTTAGCAGCGTTCACCATCTGCCTGATGTTGTCCGCATTATTAGCAGGACTTTTCTACAATATTCTCGAAGATAAAACGTTTACGCTGATATTTTATAGTTGTTTGGGAATCTGTTTACAGAAGGACATCATTTTAAAGGATTGAAAATATGCCTACTCTTTCACATATCATTAAATCGGTCGGGCTCGTCACCATCATTGCAGCCATTGGAAAAGTCCTCGGATTCGGGCGGGAATCGATCATAGCCGCCTATTTCGGGGCATCATCAATGGCAGATGTTTTTTTCGTGGCAAGCCTCATACCGACCATTCTTTTTACGGCTCTCGGCAGCGGTCTTCAGGCCGGCGTTATTCCCATTTACTTGGAAAAGAAAGCGGACAATCCGTTGAAAGCTGATGAATTCATCAGTGTTTTAGGCTCATTCTTCATGCTGGTAGCCGGAGTCCTGACCATCGCCTGCATGATTTTCATAAAGCCGCTCGTCATGTTGACAGCCCCGGGTTTCTCTAATTCTGAGCTTGCCCTGACGGAGTCATTGACCCGGATCATGCTGCCAAGTTTACTATTTTTCACGCTTTCATACATGGCGACGGGGGTCCTGAATGCGAATAAGCGTTTTATTCTGCCGGCACTCACTTCAACTGCACAAAACACGGTCATTATAGCAGCCACTGTATTGTTCGCCGCTCCGTTTGGGATTGAAGGATTGGCTTGGGGTTTTTTATTCGGTGCAGCAAGCCAATTCCTTATTCAATACCCATCATTGAAGAAATACGGAATTCGGCCCATCGTCGCTTTCCTGCCTCATAAAAGGCAGATCGTTCAAACACTGTACACCTTTTATCCAATCATCATCGCCGCTTTGGCGATCCAGTTGAATAGTGTCGTCGACCGGATTATTGCGACTTCGCTCGAAACAGGGAGCGTATCGGCACTGAACTATGCGAATCGCCTGCTGTGGCTGCCATTAAGCATTGTCCTCACGCCGCTGATTACCGTATTGTATCCTTCAATCGTCGAGCGTGCACTTATAGGGTATCAATCTTTTCTTAATTTGACCTTAAAGGGATTGAAATCGCTATTATTTTTAGCGATTCCGTTCATGGTCGTCATGTTAATCAGCGGAAACAGCTTAATCACTCTAGCTTTCCAACGCGGGGCATTCGATGCTTCAGCAACCGAGGTGACTTATAGGGCATTCATCTTTTATTCCGCTTGCCTCCCGTTCTTTGCACTGCGGGATTATCTGATGAATGCCTTCTACGCCTTAAAGAAAACGAAAGTGGCCATGTATTCCTGCCTGATTGCCGTATTACTTAACGTCCTGCTCAGCTGGGTCCTATCACGTTATCTCGGCGTCGGAGGAATCGCTTTAGCATCAGGCATTTCCATGCTCCTGCAATCTCTCTACCTTTTCGGCTACCTATGGCTAAAGACAGAAAGAACGGACAAGGCAGCTTTCAGGGATGTTTTTCAGGAAAGCAGCAAGCTTGCCATCATCGGAATCATCATTTACGGACTCGCTCTCTGGATCCATCCGCTTACCATGACGTTGCCCATCATCATGGAATTAGTGATCATCTCGTCTCTGGTATTCGGATTATATCTCGCATTATCCATTCTTTTTAAAGTAAGCAGCCTGCAAGCGATGAAAAGGATCAGATCATCAAAGTAATACATTAGAAGGAGTGCCATTATGAACATTTTAATCACGACGATTTTCAACTACCCTCATGAAGGAGGGCTATCGAGCCATATCACTACGTTAAAAAAGGGTTTAATGTCGCGGGGCCATAATGTGGACATATTATCTTTCTCTCAATTACCACCTTTCAAGAGGAAGATGCTCGCCCAGGCTCCAGGATTTTTATTAAATAAAGTAAAACAGGGGAGCGGCCAGCTTTTCAATGACCGCCAACGCCAAAAATTATTGGCTTCATCTATTAAAGCCTTGAAAAAGAACTATGATGTCATAAATGCTCAAGACATTTTCGCAACGCTCGCCTCCATCGAATCCGGGATACCAACGGTGCAAACCGTCCATGGGTATTATTCATTCGAGGCAGTCAGCAGGGGCGCCCTTCTCCCGGATAGTGAAGAAGATTTGATCATTCGGGAGCTGGAAAGAAAAGCTTATCAGTCAGCTGCAAAAGTGGTGACGGTCGATCAAAGGATCAAAGACTATATAAATCATTTGGCACATATAGAGGCGGATACGATCAAGAACTTCATTGACGTGTCTGCTTTCAAACCGGAAATGGCAAAGCGGGAGCAAACTCGCCGGGACTTTCAAATACCCCAACATAAAAAGATGCTTTTCGTTCCGAGAAGAATGACGGAAAAGAACGGTGTCATCTACCCGCTCCTTGCTCTGCCGGAGGTGCTGGAAAATCATCATGAAACGGTATTGGTCTATGCAGGTACAGGAGAACAGCGAAGCCGGCTTGAGGAAACGGCAGCCAGGCTCCAAATATCTGATTCCGTACTTTTCCTGGGTTCAGTGCCGTTCGAGAAAATGCATAATCTCTATGAAGCATCGGACATCGTACTCATCCCAAGCGTTCATTCCCACGGGGTGGAAGAAGCGACTTCCATTTCTGCATTAGAAGCGATGAGTTGCCGCTCACCCGTCATTGCAAGCGCAATTGGAGGTTTAAAGGAGATTCTCATTGATGGTGAAGACGGTTTGTTAGTGGAGGAAAAAAATAAGGAAGCACTTGCACAAGCCATCTCCATTCTGCTTAAAGACACTGCTTATGCAACAAAGTTAGCTGCGAAAGCAAGATATAAAATGGAAAGCGAATACTCCCACCTTTCAGCTGCCGAGCGGTTTGAGAAAGCTTATGATGAAGTGCTGAACTAAAAAAAGCAGACCCGAAGCCCGGGTCTGCTTTTCACTTTCATACCAGTGCGGAACTACGCCTTTTCATTTGTTCTTCACGGTATTTTTTCTGTTCTTGTTTAGACATGGCGTTATATTCTTTTAAGAATGCTTCATATTGCGGCATTACCTCGTTCATGGCACCGTATGCCTTTAACTCTCCATATTCAAGCCATAAAGCCTTTTGGCAAAATTTCTTCATCTGACCGATTGAATGGCTGACAAAGAACATCGTTTTGCCTTTTTCCTTAAATTCGTTCATTTTCTCCAAACACTTTTCAGCAAAGTTTTTATCCCCGACTGATAAGGCTTCATCAATAATCAGGATATCTGGATCAATATGCACGGAAATGGAAAAACCAAGCCTGGACTTCATGCCGCTTGAATAGGATTTCACCGGTTGGTCAATGAACTTGCCTAGCTCTGAAAACTCGATGATCTCAGGCTCAAGTTCTTTGATCTGATTTTTGTCGAATCCGAGCATCAGCATTTTCAGTTCGATGTTTTCTCTGCCCGTCAACTGATTATTCAGGCCCGATGCAACGGCAATCAAAGCCGTTTTCCCGTTGGTTTGGACATTTCCGTCCGTGGGCGGGATAATGCCTGCAATAATATTGGACAATGTGGATTTCCCTGATCCGTTGACCCCGACAAATCCTATTACATCGCCTTTTTCAGCTTCAAAACTTACATTTCTCAGAGCAAAATACTCTTCTCCATAGCTTTTGGGCAAAAGGAGATCCAATAATTTTTCCGAGTTTTTATTATATAATTTATATTTTTTCGTTATATCTTTGACTATTACCGATTTTTCCAACTTTTCTCACTTCCAGTTTACTTAAAGTCAACAAAGCGATCTCTAAACCTGACATGCAGCGAGGAACCTATCAAAAACAAGATGATAACGACTGCCCAGAAATAAAGCGTATATTCCCAATGCTCTATTAGATACCATGATTCCCCCAACAATGAAGCTCGATACCCATCCACAATATAATATAGTGGATTCAGCTTCATGATATTGACTAGAACAGGATGGTCCTTAGCATCCAATACCCAAAGGATTGGTGTTAAATAAAACAAGACTTTCATTAAGGACACGATTATATTATGAACGTCACGAATAATGGTTGATAATGTTGAAGAGATTAACCCAAACGAAAATAACAGCAAGACCGTTGCAACAATATAATACGGCAGTTGCAAGATATAGACTGTTGGGAGGTATCCAGTAAAACCTAATAGGATGATGATGACTCCCAGCAGCATTAAATGCTGATACAACTTGGCAAAGATGACATACGAAGGGATGACACTCATCGGAAAGCTCATCTTGGATACCATATTCAGTCGGGAAAAGACGGATTTGGACGTTTGGGTTATTGAAGGGTTCACAAAAAACCAGACAACGATCCCTGCCATTAGCCATGGAAGGAAATTTTCACCGCGATTTAAGATTATAAAGCCGAATACAAACCAATAAATCGCAATCTGTATCATCGGATTGATGATTTCCCATAGGATTCCCAGGTAGTTATTGCTGTTGGCACTTTTCACTTCATAAACAGATAAACGCCTTACCAAATAAAAACTATTGATTTGTTCTTTTAAAACGGTCAAAGCTGAACTCATAAATTACACAGACCTTCCTAAAAACACTTTTTCTACGACACGGCGTGAAGCCTGGCCATCCTCGAGTGCACAAAACCGCGCGTGAAAATGATTGATATCATTGGTATTTTCGTATTTCATCGTCTTGATACTATCAATGACCGCATCAGATGTTTTGACTAATAAACCAGGTGCATTCTTTTCAAAATCAAAGTAAAACCCGCGAAGCTTGTCCCTGTAATTTTCAATATCATATACATAGAAAAGCATCGGACGCCGTAAATTTGCGTAATCAAAGAACACGGATGAATAATCAGTTATTAATAAATCCGAAATAAGATACAAATGACTGATATCCTCGTAACTGGATAAATCATAGGCGAATCCTTGATACGCCGATAAATCCAAGTTCTCTGAAACCAAATAATGAAGACGGAGCAAAATGACATACTCCTCCCCCAATTCCCGTTTCATTCGATCCAGATCCAGTTTTATTTCAAACTTATATTTTCCCTTGCTATAAAACTCATCGTCCCTCCAAGTCGGGGCATATAAAACGATCCTTTTCTCTATTGGTATACCCAACTTCTGTTTCAATGAGTCGATTGTATCACGATTATTCCCATTGTAAAGTATATCATTACGAGGATAACCGGTTTCCAGAATTTTAGAAGTATCGACATTGAAGGCCCGGGCAAAAATTTCACTGGAATAAGCATTCGGTGAAATTAAATAATCCCATTTACTTGATTCGGCATGGAAATTTTCTTTATATTTATCCGTCGTTGTTCCAGGCATATGAACTTCATTCATATCCGCCGCAAGTTTCTTTAATGGAGTACCATGCCACGTTTGCAAATAGATCGTGTGCTTTGGCTTCGGAATCCAAAGCGGGAGCCTGCTGTTCGTTACCCAATAATGGGCCCTTGTCATTTTGAGCAGCCAACTAAATGAAAAACGATTGAGATATGGGATGCCTGCCTCTTCGAAATGAGCTGTATATCTTTTATCTACGCTCCAATACATTTTATATTCAGGATGGTGACTCTGCAAGTATTCATAAATCGCCCGGGGATTGCAGCTATACTGCTTGCCCAAAAAGCTCTCAAAAATAACCAACTTCCGGTCCACCGGCAATACTGTGCCCGCCATTGCAAAAACCACTTTATATGCTCTTAAAAAAAGTGCTTTAGCCTTATTTTTAACTAGCGATAGAAAGGAAGGTCTCTTTGAGGTTTGTATTTTTTCATTTGACATATCCGATCTCCCTTTTTATTGATTAATGATAAAGGAACCATGCTAATAACTCGAATTAAAAATAAGCTCGCCCAATAGAAGGGAGAGCTTATTTTTGGTGTACTTCTAACAGCTACTCCAAAGACTTTATTGCCAGTCCCAAATTATTTGCCACTGTTGTATAAAACTCCACATTTTTCTTATTATATGTCATCTTATTTTTCAGGATCCTTTTAATATTCACCAATTGATAATCATTGTAGCGAATGAACACCGTAAATAACGACTTTTCCATTTTATCAATTTCATCTAATGAAACAGTGAAATGGCCTCTATTACCTTCTATTTGAACTCCGCAATTGATTTCATTGTCAAATCTTGTCCTATCACGTATCAATACAGAATCTATGTTGTCAATATCATCACCATAAATCTCAAAACTTTGGTGGTAGGCATTATCCATAATATAAGAATCCAGTGCACGGGCAAGCATCGGTATCCTGACAAAGCGATATTCATCTTCCAGAAATGGAAGTTCATAATAAGGTAAACCATCTTTTATATGATATTTTTTATTGGAATCTCGCTTTAACCATTCAAACAACTTTATGAAATCATCAATACGATCCTCCATGAATAATTCAAGTGCTAATTTATAAATAGGTACTTTAAATTCATTCTTGAAGTCATATGACAAGTTTTTCGCAGTTTCGACGGCTTCCCCTAATATTTCAATAAAATCTTCTTTTTTCTTGGATTTCACAAAGGTTTGACTGTCAAACGTTTTTACAATATCGTACTCATAAATCCGGTTAAGAGCCACCCTTTTCAATTCAATGGCAATATCCTTGGATTGAATATACTTTATTATGCCAACATCCGCTTTTCTTTTGTCTAACATATTCGTAACACGTGTTAAAGAAGATGAGTTTTCCGAAGTTCTATTGACATAATAAATAGGTTTTTTGGTAGTTGATACAGCTCTAACTTTAAAGAAAACATCAGTAAAAAACCATTTATCTTCACCGAATTTCATATTCGGAAAACCAATTTCATTTTCTTTAACCATATGCAGATTCATCATCCTGGCCGTTGGACCCATATGATAAAAAAAGTGCGGAACATCCATTGGGGTGATGCTTCTTCTTTCTTTAATGGAAGCAAACTCCCCGATCACACTCTCTGACTCAGATTCGACTTTTACCGTTTTGCCCACTACATAATCATCACCGGTTTCCTCCAGTATGTTATAGAGGCTTTCCAGTCCATCATGTGCAAGCCAGTCATCCGCGTCTAAAAAAGTGATATATTTGGATGTTCCCAATTCTATTCCAATGTTTCTCGGGGTCCCAGGTGACCCATTATTTTCTTGAAGGGTAACTGAACAGATATTCTTATATTTGGCTGTATACTCTTGAATGATTTTATTTGTGCCATCTGTCGAACAATCATCAATGATGATATATTCAATCTGATCTATGCCCATGGTTTGATTGATTACTGATTCAATCGATTTTCTGATGAATTTTTCAGCATTATATGCAGCAGTGACTACTGTGACTTTTTTTCCTTTTCCTAAAAATTTATTTCTTAAGCTTACAGGACTATTTTTCAATTGAATATTACCGCTCTTTAAAAGTTCCCTCGCTTTTTGACGTACCAAGAAATTCATACGATTCCTCTCTCCTTTTATGTCTAGAGGTAACATAGACGTTTCGACCAGGCAGCCAAATTCACCAGTTACTTAAGCAACAATACCCTTTATTTTAGGAATCAATCATTAAAAAATTTATCCACGATTCTCTGGGTAGCTTTACCATCCTCTATTCCACAATACTTCTCTCTAAATAAACCATATCTTTCTTTATATTGCATGTTTATATCATCAATATTGGTAATAGTTTCGATAATCTCCTCAGTTGTTTTTAAAAATGGACCTGGTGCTTCCTTTTCAAAATCCATATAGAATCCGCGGATGTTATCTCGGTAATCTTCCAAATCATACGTGTAATACAAAATCGGCCGAGCAGTATTAGCAAAATCGAACATTACTGAAGAATAATCCGTAATCAATATATCAGAAATCAGGTAAAGTTCCTGAATATCTGAATAATTGGATACATTTATCACGAAATCCTCAAATTCGCTTGGGATGCTGAGATTATTACTTATAACAACGTGCATCCTTAACAACAGGATATATTCATCCCCAAGTTCTTCCTTCATTCTTTCCAAATCAAATTTCAGCTCGAAAACAAATTTATTATTTTTCGATGTTTGATTATCCCGGAATGTAGGAGCATATAAGATGACTTTTTTCCCTTTTGGTATCTTCAGTTTTTCCATCACTGACTTGGAAATTATTGAAGAATCCTCCCTGTAAAACAAATCATTTCTTGGATATCCCGTTTCTAAAATTTCCCCTTCATACTTGAAAGCGCTTCTGAAGGCCTTGGATGCGTATGGACTTGGTGATATTAAATAATCCCAAGTTCTCGTTGCACCATGCACTCGATCTAAGTACCCATCGTCTCTTCCTTGAATATTATCTATATCAAATAGCATTTTTTTCAATGGGGTACCATGCCAAGTCTGAATATAAGTCGTTTCCTTCCTTTTGCTTAAATAGGTAGGGAAGTTTTGATTATTTATCCAATAACCTGCTTTGGCTAAATAATAATAGTATTCCGGACTTAAGCGTTTTATCAGCTTCGTATTCTTTCCTTTTATCGGTAAATTACCATTATACACCCAAACTTTTTTATATTTATTATCCCTTTTGACCAGTTCTTCATAAATATACTTGGGGCTATCGGCGAATTGCTTCCCTATCCCACTCTCAAAAAGAATAAGGTTCCGGTCAACCGGGATAACCCTGGACATGATTTTATAAACTTTTTTCATGACAGGGAAATATTTATCACTTTTCCTAAACCGATTCAAAATGAGTTTGGATATCGGATGGTTATATAATTTAGTTAGTGAATTTTGATCTTTTTCTGCATTTTGAATCACTTCGAATATCCTTGAATTAGAATGGACATCGCGATATTTAATAAAACGGTTGGCCTTGTCCATATACTTCCTCTTCATGACAAAATCAGTATTGGCATATTCGGCTAATACACCTAACAATTCATCCAATTCATCAACGATTTCACCTGGAAGATCGTTATCCAAATCCAAATGTGACGGTCTTTTTCCTATGAAACGGTCTCTATCAAATTGATAGTAAATTACCGGTTTATGCAGGAAACTAAAGTCAAAAGCTACACTTGAATAGTCCGTAATCATTATCGCACTTTCCTTGATTAACCTTTGGACATCCACTTCACCCTGGCTAATTACCCTAACTGGGGCATCCTTAAAATAAGACGTGAATTTCTGCATATTAGGGTGAAGGCAAAAAATGATTTCAAACCCATTGTTTTTAGATAAATCATGTAATACCGGGTGATTCACTAATTTCTGATACCTTTCAAAATACTCGCTTTCCAAAAATATTTCATCGGAAGTAATCCAATCTCTCCATGTTGGAATGATCAATAATTGCCTCTTTGTTGAAACATCATCCTTAAACAGCGAGTCGAACCTCGAAAGTCCCGTCGCGAATACTTCTTTTTCGTTGTAACCAAAATCAGTTACAATCATATCCTTTTCGAAGTCTGAACTTACTAGAAAAACATCCGTACTAAAACCGGAAACTGCATTTTTCCCGTAGTTTGCCACCATATTCTTCGTGCCCATAACACCATGTTGAAGGAAAACCTTAACCCCCTTAACACGATTTTTAAATTCAGATGTCCTTAAAGGATATAAATAATCCGGGTGATGTGATGAAATGATACGTGTCGATTCCATCGTCTTTTTAATATGATCCTTTGACTTGAAATAAAGTACATTTCCAAAGGGCTCGACGTTCTTGGCTTCCACGGAATTTTCTTCTATTACATAATACACTTCTTTTTCTGGATGATTTTCCCTCATATATTTAAAAAAGTGATATCCAGTATCCTGGGCTTTATACGTTCTTTCTCCAACTAGCCAGACATCCTTTTTCTTTTTAAATAAAGTCAGGAATCTCCTCCACCCCATCATCCTTTTTAAATACCGATAACTATCTGTAGAGAAGTTAAACACTTCCAAAGATAAATTGGATGCTTTAAAGGTATAGTAAGGATTGACGATAGCAACTCCAGCATTCGAGCTGACATCAGTCTTTTTAGTAAATAATTTAGTTCTGGTGGTTGGTCTTCCGACGCGTACCATTTTCGGCTCTTCCTGATCATGTAAATGTAGTTTCATGTAAATGTCATATACATCATCTTCCAAATCCGCACTGACTAATCGTTCTAGATCCAATATCAAATCATATAGATAACGATTCAGTCCATATTTCTTAATATTCATTTCCTCATTATGAATAAAAGATATATCTGCCTGATATTCTTTGCCACTTTGCCTTCCTCTTACAAGTCCCTCACCTTTTATGATTCTTGAATGCTTGGTGAAAATTTGACCATTAATTTGCATGGTTTTCGACTTGTTTTGGATTTTTTCAATTTGAGACTTAATCGAAATTTTAGGGGCCATATTGAAGTAAAGAGATAAATTTCCTTTATTCGTTATAGAAAATATACTTTGTTTATTTTCATAGGTGTAAATACTCAAATTGTTCACGTACGTTTCCTGAAAACGCCCGAGGCGAATTGGATATTCGATATGAACCTGTTCGTTCACATCTACATATTCACCTTTATGTTCAATACTAAGTATCGTTTTTTTGCTCAGCTTTTCAACCGGAACGGTAACCTTTATATAACAGTCATATACAGTCGGTTCATCATCTTCCAATTTCCGCATTAAATCTTTCATATCTACTTTAAACTCAAATTTAGATGAGCTCACTGATTCAGCAATTTTTATTTTTTGATCTTCGTTTTCCCTAGAATATAGCCATAGTTCTTTTGCGCAATAATGTTCTATTGAAAATTCCCCTTTTAACAACAGCGTATCTTCCTCTTGCGCAATGGTCAGAACTTGTTTTAGCTTAATTTTAGGAGCTTTTTTTGCTTTCCCTTTTCCAAGAAGCTTTTTAATCATTTTAGACCACCTATAACAAATTATTATTTAAATAAAAATGAATCATTTATTGTACTTTAAAATCATAAACTTTTTTCGGTTTTTCCTCAATATCATTAAACAGACAGGTAAAACGACCATAAATTACCTCTAATTCCTTCAATAAACAAAAAAGACAATATTGGTTAGTTCGATGTTGAAAACGAACATACTAAAACTAAAAACATTTCGTAAATATGTACGTCCTTCCATGTTGCCAGAATGGAAAGGGAATAGCAAAAACATGTTTCTTAATTGCAAAGAAGTCTCTTGACATCAAAGTGAACGCTTTCAAAACAGGCCGACTGTTTATACTTGCACTTCATTAATCGGGCTATTAAATGTGAAGAGATAGATTGTGGCCTATACATGACCCATCTATTAACAGGGATTTATGATGCTCCTCTAGTTGTTCTCTCCTAAACGTGGTAAAATTGTGAATGGCTTATTCTGATTGCAGCAAGATAATGAAATTTTTCTTATCATATCGTTATCGTTCATCAGCTTACTTAAAGTAATTTGATGAACTTATTTTTAAATGCCTTTCATTATAAATCATGCATTTCTATAGATACTTTATTATGCCCTGCTGAGTAAGACAAATTAGTCAACATTTTATTTTAGCTTAAAAAATAATATTAACAATAATCATCAATGTAAAAAATTGTGGTTTATTTGTAAAAAAATTGTGGTTTATTTGTAAAGCTATTAAGTTATAATTAGTTAGAGAATGTCATTGCCAAAAAAAATATAGGAATAAAACAAGCAGAATTGAAATGCTGGCTGCCTGTTTTATTGTTCCATTTCATATTCTAATAGACCAAATATATATTAATTTGATTGAATAACAGTTTAAGAGTCTTAAAGGAGGAATAAAAATGAAGAAAGTAATCACTTACGGAACCTTTGATTTGCTTCATTGGGGCCATATCAATCTATTAAAACGCGCTAAAGATTTAGGAGATTATCTGATCGTTGCCATTTCAACGGATGAATTCAATGCTTTAAAAGATAAAAAAGCTTATCATAGCTTTGAAAACAGAAAAATGATCCTTGAATCAATCCGTTATGTGGATGAAGTTATACCGGAAGACAATTGGGAACAAAAGAGGGAAGATATCGTTCGTGAGGGTGTAGATATTTTTGTAATGGGTGATGACTGGAAAGGCCAATTCGATGAATTATCCGAAGTTTGTGAAGTGGTCTACCTTCCAAGAACAATCGGCATTTCGACTTCCCAAATTAAAGATGACCTTTTACAAGTTACTAATGGCTAAAGAATTCGCGATAGGGATTTATCTTTTTTGTTTCAAAATTTTATTCTCTATCTTTAAGCTTTTCCCTTTATATGACAAAACGACCTTTGTCACATCATTCGGGGACAATTGCCAATATATCGCAGATGAAATGGACAAGCAGGACATTTCCGTTCAAAAAGTTTTTTTAATGAAATCGAGCAGTTCTATACAAGTTAAGGACGATGGGGAAACCATCGTCCTTCCGTTTGAATCAAAAAATATCATTGCCATGATCCGATCGATTTATCATCTGGCTACATCAAAATGGATTATCATCGATAATTATTTTGGCTTTCTTTCAGCTATTGCATTCAAAAAGCAAGTGACATGTGTTCAAGTGTGGCATGCGGCAGGGGCCGTGAAGCAATTCGGGGCAAAAGACCCTTCCATTCAAAACCGTTCAGCCGGTGCAAGGAAAAGATTTTTGGAGGTATATAAAAAATTTGACTATGTTACGGCAGGTTCAGAGATAATGGCCGGTATTTATCAGGAAAGTTTTCAACTACCGGCATCCCATATCCTAAGGACCGGAATACCTCGGACCGATTTCTTTTTTAATGATGAATCAAAAAGAATTGCCCGTAATGCTTTGCTGGCCAAGTATCCAGAACTTGAGCATAAGAAAATCATGTTATATGCCCCTACATTTCGTAATGACGGCTTGAACAACGGAGAGATTGCACTTGATTTAGAATTGCTCTACAAGGAACTTCAGGGCGAAAATTATGCGTTATTACTAAAACTGCATCCAGCTGTAAAAGCAGAGCATGATTTACAAGATAAATTCCCGGGATTCATTTACCCTGTAAATAGTGAATTTCACGTTAATCAACTGCTGATCAGTACGGATCTTTTAATTACCGATTACTCATCGATACCATTTGAATTCTCTTTTTTGGGAAGACCCATGATATTCTTTGCATATGACTTAGAAAAGTATGTGCAGGAACGGGGATTCTGGGAGGATTACTCTTCTTCCATGCCCGGACCCGTGGTATCTACCACGGAAGAGATCTTAAGGGAAATACGTACCGCCGATCATTCATTAATGAAGATCGCTTCCTTTAACCAAAAATGGAATGAATACTCCACGGGAAATTCAAGCAGGGATTTAGTTGATTTCCTTTTTAAATAAAACCGCCCACTTCGTAAAACGAAGTGGGTTTTTTCAATAACCCCTCGATGTAGGCACACCCTAAAAACAGGGGGATTTTTACAGCAAATGACAATCGAAAACAGGAAGCTCCACAATGTGAAAAAAGACTCACAATATAGAAAATATTGTAGATTACAATACTCAAACCCCACCAATATAAACCAGTAAAATACTACTATTTTCCCCATGTAATAAAAATGTAATATGTTTAATCCCATTTAATTTGTTAGAATAGGGAAAAAGACATATTAGAGGTGGAAAACCGTGAAAAAAAGTGTTGTCGCATTTTCGACATTAGCCATTTTATCTTCGACTTTTGTTTCTCCTGCCCTTGCCGGTACATATACAGTCAAAAGCGGTGATAACTTAAGTAAAATCGCCCAGAAGCATAATACAACGGTAAAAGACTTAAAACAGCTTAATAACTTAAAATCAGACTTTTTGAGAATCAATCAGAAATTAATTACACCCAACTCCACAACAACATCAAATGCTTCTTCTGTTTCCGTGAAAAAAACAAAGAAAACCACATATACCATTGTTCCAGGTGATACCTTAACCAGGATAGCAAACAAGCATAACCTTACACTTGCTGAATTGATGAAAATGAATAACTTAAAATCCGATAGAATTTATGCAGGCGCCAAACTTATCGTATCCAAATCAACCACCACTACTACCATTGATTTACCCGGCAGCTCCAAACCATCCAATGTGACTCAGACCCCAGCCAATTCGTCTACATACATAGTGGTAAAAGGTGACACTCTTTCCAATATTTCCAGAAAAACCAACTTGACCGTAGCCCAGCTTAAATCAATCAACTCGTTAAAGTCCGATTTAATTAGAGTGGGTCAAAAACTAAAATTAAGTAAATCGGCAAGCACTGCCCCTGCAGATAATAACGATGTTGGAAAAGTGGAAGCCCCAAGTTCGGGGAACAAAGTGGCCAAGCTCGTTTCCGAAGCAAAGAAATTAATTGGTACACCCTATTCGTGGGCGGGTGCCTCCCCATCAGGCTTCGATTGCAGCGGATTTATTTACTATACGTTCAAGAAGGCTGGGTATGAAGTTCCCAGGCTTTCATCTTCCACATATTATGATATGGGTAAAAAAGTTACTTCACCGAAAAGCGGCGATCTTATCTTCTTTGCAACTGGTTCCAATAAATCAGTGGTAAGCCATATGGGAATCTACTTGGGCGGCGGGGAATTCATTCATGCCTCATCAAGTAAGGGAGTAACTATCAGTGCTACTTCAAACTCTTATTTCAAAAGTAAAATCATCGGTTATAGAAGTTTATAAGATTTTCTTGCCAGACTTTCCTCTTAAAGTCTGGCAATTTCATGTAAAAGAATCATAGTTTCTTTATCTCTGGGTTATACAATTTACGAAACATTCGAATGATTTGCCAACGAAGGAATTCGATTTCTCTAGAATCCTTCGTTTTTTTGGATAAAAAAAGGAAAATATGCACTCTAAGTACAAAAAGAAACTATTCTATTTTTGACAAAAAAAAGGTATAGTTAAAAATACCGACTAGGTACTTTTTCACACCTTCCATTTTGTGGGATGGTTAAGGGAGGAATATTAAATGAGATCCGAACATAAAAAAAAGAAAAAGAAACGTAAAACGTTTAAAATAATCGGCTTCACCCTTCTTATCCTTTTCATTGGCGCAGGTGTTTATGGCGCTTCAGTTTATCAATCATTAGCCGGTGCGATCAGCACCATGCAGGGTACAGCCCATAAAACGGATAAGCGGGTAGAGGACATCAAGTTCAAAAGCAAAGATCCATTTTCATTACTAATTCTTGGTGTGGATGAAAGAAAGAATGACTCAGGTCGATCAGATACGATGATCGTCATGACGGTTAATCCTAAAAAGGAATCGATTGAGTTATTGAGTTTACCGAGAGATACGCGTACAGAGATCATCGGTAAAGGTACAACTGATAAAATGAACCATGCCTATGCATATGGCGGAGTTGCCATGTCGATAAATACAGTGGAAGCCTATTTGGATATTCCGATTGATTATTATGTCAAAATGAATATGGAAGGCTTTCAGGATATTGTGAATGCCGTTGGTGGTGTCACAGTCGATAATGATATGGACCTTGCCTATAAAGGATATACCTTCAACAAAGGCACGATCGACTTAAATGGTAAAGAGGCCTTGATTTATTCCCGAATCCGTAAAGAAGATCCCCGCGGGGATTATGGACGGCAAATGCGTCAACGCCAGGTTATCCAAGCTGTCATGAAAAAAGGGTCAAGCCTATCAACACTTACCAATTATGACGATATATTCGAAGCTCTAGGTAAAAACGTGGAAACCAATTTAAGTTTCAATGAAATGTTAAGTATCCAAAATAACTACAAATCATCCCTCAAAAATATTGAACAATATACACTCGAAGGTGACAATCAACGGGTAAATGGCGTTTGGTACAACATCGTTCCAGAAGATACAAAGCTTGAAGCCCAAAATCGTGTGAAAGCACATCTGGGATTATAATGAATGGAGGATGGCTTTTATCAGTCATCCTCTTTTTTTACCTTTTTTCCAATTTGTTTAAAGTAATCGGAACGTATCACTTGATCACTCAGATCGATCTCCTTTTGGTCTACAGGTGAAAATCCATCGACCTTGCCTTCCCCATTTATTTTCATTTGAGAACCATAATCCCCTTTCAATACCAAAGCATCACCCTCTTGCCCATTCAGCATGCTCTCTCCAAAGTATGAAGAACTCTTAATATTGAACAGATCATATAGAGTTGGTAGAATATCGATTTGGCCCGCTACCTTATCAATCGTTCTTCCTTCCATATCCTCCTGATAAATGATCACGGGAATGGGCATATATTTTTCAATCCACTCTTCATCGCTAATTTTACTGCCATAATACGCTTCAACCTCTTGTTTATCTTTTAAAAATAGGCCATCATGATCTCCGTATATGACAATCACGCTGTCTTTCAATTTCCCGTCATCCTTCAACTTCTTTATGAAATCCCCGATGGCGGAATCTGTATAATGAATGGCTTCAAAATATTTGGTCAGGTAACTGTTCTCTTTTCCAACTTCAGGCTTCAATGTTATCTGTTCATTCGGTAGTGAAAAAGGTACATGGCTGGTCAGAGTAACGAAAAAGGCGTAATAGGGATTTCGTTTATCTTTTAAGAAATCATAGCTTTGATTGAAGAAACTGCGGTCTCCCAACCCCATCGAAATCATCTCATCCTGCTGCATATCCTCTATGGAAAGATAGTCATCAAACCCTAGCGAGGGATATGCATGCTGCCTATTCCAAAAGTCTTCTTCATCTCCATGGAAAGCAAAACTTTGATAATCCGACTTCTTCAATTCCTTAGCAAGGCCCGGAAAATCATTATAAGGGAATCGAAAAAAGGTCGCACCTTGCTTTAAAGGAAATAGTCCGGTATTCACGATAAGCTCTCCGTCAGATGAATTTCCAAATACCGTCTGTGGATATACACGCGGGAAGTACACCCCCCCTTTCGCCAGTTCATTCATGAATGGCGTGACCTCCTGCCCGGCACTACTTTGAAATAGCGGAAACGCCTGTAAAGATTCCACCTGGATGATAATGAGATTCTTCCCCTCCAAGGATCCGGAATGGACATTTTCCTTTCTTTTCTTTTTATTGAAGTAATCAGAAACGGCCTTCTTTTCTTCCGAGGACATTCCATGCCTTCCCGAGTCAGTAAAATAGGCATACGTATCCAATGCGTGATGACCGATAGGGCCCCAGTTTCGCAAGAAGGTATTCGCCTCATAACGCCGGGTTATATCTACTTTGTCGATAAAGATATTCTTGACCGGCTTTAATCCTGCTATCATCAGGAATATTACGGCCGGCACTAGAGCCATATGCTTGAGGGGGTATTTTTTCTTCACAAATGATTCAGCAATTGGAATGCCTAACAGAAGAAAGATTGCATCCTTCATTTCCACCATACTGAATATACTTTCACCTAGCCCATTCAGATTACTTTTTTGCATCCACATATAGGACGTTATAGGTGTCGAATAATAACGATAAAACCAGATGTCCCCAAGGAAAAAGAGCATGATCGAAAGAAGGAAAACTGAAAAAATGATGCCCTTTACGACTCGACTCGTTATCCATTCCTTCAGATAGACAATAAAACCGGCAACACCGATGATTATCGTAATGATCCCAATAGAAAGATCGTTACCCATCCTATCATTCGTATAAATGAAAAGTATGGCGACGATTGAAAATGACAATATCTCAAATAGCCTCTCCTTCAATCGTTGATTCAGGTTATTCTTCATGCTCCTGCCACTTTCCTCTTCATTATTTCCAAGCCTTAGTTAAGCCTGATTGCGGAAGATTACTTATAAATATTACTTAGCGTTGCCATTTATGAGAAAATGCACACAGAAAACGGCATAAATATTTGGCACTAATGACTTCCCTAATAAACAAATAGCCTTCATCACTAAAAGGATGAGGGCTTTGCTTTGGCACTTGCCGCCAGATCATGCGGTTGTTTTCCTACTTCCTCTTCCATTCAAAAGCAATCTTCCAACCTTCATCAGGAATCGATTCCGCCAACAAATCTCCTTCCTCGAATAAGAAACGCCATGGCATGCTTGAAAGTGCTGGAATCTCACCAAGCTCTGTAAGATCGAATGTCTTTTTTGCGAGGAATTTCCCATCTCCATCAACTAACAGTAAATCCACGATATCAAACCTGACAGCTTTCTCTATTGAATTTCGTAGAAAAGCCACTATGATTACATCATCTTCCACCCTGGTCAGCTTGATGCCGGATATTGAAATTTGGTTCGGTTTTAATGCAGGCAGCCTTTGATGGTGGAATTTATATACATATTCCTCTTGCTTGGAAATTTCCCACCCTTTGTGAAACATCAGGGCAGTATGAATGGTGTCATCCTGATTTAATAACTCATGTACATCTGAAGCTGCATTATCCCTTTTTCCAAATAAACTCATCGTTCCTCACCCTCCAAAGCAGCTGCATCTTTCTGATTGCTTTTCATATATTCCATAAAACGGATGCTTATCTCCGACTCAATTTTACTTAATAGAAGGTTGAATTGACTGAGAGCCACTTTTTCAAAAAGTGTATATGGGTCCTGCTGACCATATCCGCTTAAACCAATGCCTTCCTTCATACTGTTCATTTCATCTAAATGGTTCATCCAATTTGTATCAATATGCTGCAGCATGAAAGCACGCAACTGGTTTCCCCATTCTGCATCGTTTTGAAAGATCATCAGCCTCAGCCTCGATTCCAATTCACTTAAAGCATCCAACGCTTTTCCTTCAATTTGGCCTTCTAAATCCTGAAAATCACTTGCCTGCCAACCTAACGACGGGAAAACAAGGGAAAGCTCCTCAATATAGGCAGAGGGATCAGGTTCCACCATATGTTCAGGGTAATATTTCACTGTAAGCCGAGTAATGTATTTTTCGATATATTCAAGTAAAATGGCCGACATCCGTCCAGGCTCCATATCAAGTATCCGATCTCTCATTGCATAGATGATTTTACTCTGCTCATTTAATGCATGTTCTAACTTCAATAAATGGTAACGGCTTGATTGATGCATCTGCTCTACCGTTTCCTGAACCATTTTTACGAATTTATCGGGTGCAGGGCTCAGCACCAATCCATTTTCATCCGTTTTGATTTTCTTGATATAACGCCCGATTTCTTCTTCATCATAGTAATCAAACAAATCATCTTCCAAAGAAATGATGAATTGTGTTGAACCAGGATCACCCTGCCGTCCGGAACGTCCTCTTAGCTGCATATCGATCCGACGGCTTTCGTGACGCTCCGTACCAATAATATGAAGGCCGCCCAATTCCTTGACATCATTCGCAAGTAATATATCCGTTCCTCTCCCAGCCATGTTCGTAGCCAGCATCACTTGATTTTTTTGCCCGGCATTCGCAATGATTTCCGCTTCATCCTCTTCCGTCTTCGCATTAAGGATTTGATGTTTAATTTTCCCCTTCTCTAGTTGAAACGAAATTTTTTCAGATTGCTCAATGGAGGTCGTCCCGATCAGAATAGGTCTGCCTCCATCATGAATCCGTTTTACTTCCGTGACGATTTTGTTGATTTTGCTGGTTTCATCTTTATAAATCAAATCAACCTCATCAACTCGAATGATGGGCTCATTCGTTGGAATTTCAATGACGGGGAGCTGATATATTTCCTGGAATTCAGACTTTGATGGCATTGCACTGCCTGTCATCCCAGACATTGAATGATATAATCGAAAATAATTTTGGACGGTAATCATGGCCTGTGTTTCATTCTCTTCGGAAATCTCCAAGCCTTCTTTTGCCTCAATCGCTTGATGAAGACCATCACTGAAGCTTCGCCCTTCCATCACCCTGCCTGTGAATTTATCGATGATTGCAACCTTACCATCGATGACAATGTAGTCCACATCCAATTTCATGATTGCATGGGCTTTTAGCGCCTGTGTAACATTATGTAATAACTCTTGATGTTCCATTCCATACAGATTGTCGATACCAAAGGCCTCTTCAATCTTTGAAGCCCCTTGATCCGTAAAAAAGGCAGACCTTGAATCGCTGAAAATCTCGTAATCATCATTTTCTATAAATGTCTTCATGATTTGCGCCGTGATCTGGTGAAGCTCGGTTCCGTCGCTTGCCCTGCCCGCAATGATTAATGGTGTCCTCGCTTCATCAATCAAGATGCTGTCAATCTCATCGACGATGGCAAATCGGTGCCCTCTCTGAACCTTTTCTTCTCTTCGGTAAACCATATTATCACGCAAATAATCAAAACCGAACTCTGTTGCCGTTCCATACGTGATATCTGCCGCATACGCTTCACGTTTTGCGGAAGGCCCCATTTGGGAAATATTCAAACCAACCGTCAACCCTAGAAATTCATGAATTTGTCCCATTAACTCCATATCACGTCTGGCCAAATATTCATTGGCCGTAATAATATGGACACCATTACCGTACAGTGCATGTAAATAGCTAGGCAAAGTAGAGACAAGCGTCTTCCCCTCGCCCGTATTCATTTGTGCGATGCCCCCTTCACTCAGGACAAAACCGCCTGCAAGCTGAACATCATGGTGCCTAAGATTCAATACTCGTTTAGAAGCCTCCCTCACGACCGCAAAAGCTTCGGCTTGTATATCCAATATATTGTCACCAGCATCCAATACGCTTTTAAATCTATCCTTCATTCCGCTTAATTCCAGATCTGAATAACTTTCATATTTACCCTCTAGCCGATTCACATCTTCTACCAACTTATAAATTCTCTTTAAGTCTTTAGAACCTTCTTTGAAGAACTTTTTCATACTGGATAGCATAGGGTTTTCTCTCCTATTAATTCAATTGAACTTTAGTTAAATTATATCAGTTAAATATTTACTGTTTATTAATTATCATAGAAATTCTTTCTTTTTTTGAAAGATAAATTACGTAAAAAGCGGCTGGATGCCCCTCCATTAAAAGCGCTAAAAAGATTAGCTCCATCCTGAATATCAGGGAGGGGTTTTTTTATCGATTTAAACAAATAATAGGAAGACTTTCACCCAATGGAGGATTACAGATGAATAAGAATTTCATTCATAAACTTGCACAGCCGCATCTCTTCGGATTATTCGTTCTTATATTTTGCCTTATTTACATGAGCTCCCCTATTCAAGCAGAGACAAAAAACACCCCCAAGAATGTCATATTGCTGATTGGCGACGGCATGGGGGTAGGGGCCATAGAAATTGCCCGGCAATTGGAATATGGAAAGACAGGTGTTCTACATTTGGAACAACTGGAGCATGTTGCCCTGATGCGCACGTATTCCGCCAATAATTTCGTCACTGACTCTGCAGCAGGAGGGTCCGCGATTGCCACTGGTATAAAAACCAACAATGAATCTATCGGTGTCGATGCCAATGGTTCCGAGGTGGATAGTATATTGGATGCGTTTCAGAGCAATGGAAAAAAAGTGGGGATCATCTCAACCAATATGGTAGTCGATGCCACACCCGCTGCCTTTGGTGCAAGTGTTCCTAACCGCTGGACAGGTGGCGCAAATATCGCTAGGCAGCTATTTGATAACCGCATCGACGTCATTCTCGGCGGAGGTGCCAACTATTTCGAGGCGGATAAGCAGAATGGCGAGGATTTAATCGCTAAATTTAAACAAGCTGGCTATGGGATTACGACGACGAAAGAAGAACTTAGCTCCATTAATAAACCGGAAAAACTTTTAGGGTTATTTCACCCTACCTATATGAATTTTAAACTGGATAAAGAAGTATTACATTCTCAAGAGCCATCCCTGCAGGAAATGACATCCAAAGCCATGGATATTTTATCAAGGGGTGATAAAGGATTCTTCTTGATGGCTGAAGGTGCGCGTATTGACCATATGGAGCATGCAGCCGATATCACTGGAATATGGAAAGAAACGATCGAATTTGACCAAACCGTGAAAGAGGTTGTAAATTGGGCAAAAAATCGAAATGATACATTGATTGTTGTACTTGCAGACCACGAAACAATGGGGATCTCCGCTTCTGAAACAATGGATATCACTGCATTGAAAAAAATCAGGGTTTCATCTGAATATATGTCCAAACAACTTACATTCGATAAAAATAATGAAATCAATCCAGAAAGTGTCGTTTCCACATTCAAGAAGTATGCACATATATCCCTTACGAATCAGGAAGTCGATCAATTCATCGATAACGTAAGAAAGAATAGAACGCTTGTCTATCCACAACATCAAATCGATTGGGAAATCGGAAGCACTATCGCCAGGCATCATAAGGCGGGTGTAGCTGATCGAAGCATACGGGCGGCCAGTTCCACAGGAGGGCACACAGCCAATATGATTCCCGTTTTCGCCTCGGGTCCAGGCAGTGAAGCCTTCGATGGAGTCCTTGAAAATACGGATATTTCGAAAACCATCTCAAAAGCCGCCGGTGTTCCGTTCACACCCGGTCAGCATAAAACAAAAGAGGAATGAATACATTCAGTCCTCTTTTAAAATTCTATCTAAATTAACTGGATTTTTTCCGTATACATTTCTATTGAGGTCGTTAAAACAAAGTTTTGGGGCATTTACTCGTGAGTTTGGCGCATTTACTCGTGAGTTTGCTCCTTTTACTCGTGAAATTGCGCTTTACTCGTGAGTTTGGCGCATTTACTCGTGATTTTGTGCCCTTTACTCGTGAGTTTGTGCCCTTTACTCGTGAGTCTGGCGCATTTACTTGTGAGTTTGTGCTTTACTCGTGAGTTTGGCGCATTTACTCGTGAGTTTGCTCCTTTTACTCGTGAGTTTGTGCCCTTTACTCGTGAGTTTGCGCCTTTTACTCGTGAAATTGCGCTTTACTCGTGAGTTTGGCGCATTTACTCGTGAGTTTGTGCTTTACTCGTGAGTTTGGGCCTTTTACTCGTGAGTTTGCGCTTTA
>NZ_VHIK01000119.1:0-251 GCF_006680105.1 Bacillus sp. B4EP4a | reverse complement strand
TGTGTGCTCACTTAAAATTTAACGTTGGCGCTTTGTTTTGTTCAGTTTTCAAAGAGCAATTTTACAATCATTCTTTCGAACGGCTGTTTATTCATCATAACACTTTATTGATTAGTTGTCAACTTCTGCGAAGTTTTTAACTTATTTTAAATCGCTGTGTTTTTCAGCGACCATTTCATCTTATCATTTTCATAGTAAGAAGTCAATAGTTATTTCTTTCAGCAATCTGCCGAAAGTGATGAAGTTTTTCG
>NZ_VHIK01000118.1:0-231 GCF_006680105.1 Bacillus sp. B4EP4a | reverse complement strand
ATGTGCGAATTCACGAGTAATGTGCTCAATCTCACGAGTAAAACAGCTAAATTCACGAGTAATGTGCTCAATCTCACGAGTAAAGCAGCTAAATTCACGAGTAAAGTGTTCAATCTCTCGAGTAATGCGCTCAATCTCACGAGTATTGTGCGAATTCACGAGTAAAGCGCTCAATCTCACGAGTAAAACAGCTAAATTCACGAGTAATATGCGAACTATCGCCCGATCTCA
>NZ_VHIK01000117.1:0-372 GCF_006680105.1 Bacillus sp. B4EP4a | reverse complement strand
ATCTATTAATATAGTGCTCTAATAATGCCCCTTGTCCTATATGGCTCTCAATAGCAGAAACGATTTGATCCAGTTTCGACTGATTTGGGGAAAGTTCGCTAGGGGTGTTAACTTCCTCGCTTTCCTTTACAGCAGTCCTGCTCTTCGCAGCAGCAGCCGCTTTCGCTTTGGCCGCTGCCGCTGCTTTTTGCTTTGCTATATCCATTTCGCCTTCCGGCTTTTCCGCACTTTCAGCTTTCGCCTGTTTTCGGGCAAGTGCTTCAGCCTTCGCCTTGACCGCGGCCGCCGCTTTTTGCTTCGCTATATCCGTTTCGCCTTCCGGCTTTTCCGCCGCTTCTTCTTTTTCCTGTTTTCTGGCTAATGCGGCTGCCT
>NZ_VHIK01000116.1:0-249 GCF_006680105.1 Bacillus sp. B4EP4a | reverse complement strand
ACTGATACTAATAGATCGAGGACTTAACCAACGCTTTTAAAAAATGAAATACCTTCTTATTATTATCTAGTTTTGAAGGAACAACGTTCCTTTTATGTTTGGTGGCGATAGCGAAGAGGTCACACCCGTTCCCATTCCGAACACGGCAGTTAAGCTCTTCAGCGCCGATGGTAGTTGGGGGTTTCCCCCTGTGAGAGTAGGACGCCGCCAAGCCATTTAAAAAGATCAGCCATCCGGCTGGTCTTTTTT
>NZ_VHIK01000115.1:0-1479 GCF_006680105.1 Bacillus sp. B4EP4a | reverse complement strand
GAAGCCAATTGGACCACCGTTGTTGCATTTTGTGCTTTGTTTAATCATAGCCAATTGTTGATAGCATCTATTGGTGACAATCCAGTTGAATTTGTTCAGTTAATTGCTATAAAAAATGGTGGTACGCCTAAAGAAAAAACAATGGGTGGTAAGATATGGTGGAAAGAAATCGAGGATAGAGGGGATTTTCGTTTGCAACAAAATTTGATTAGTAACCATTACCGTATATTGGATCAATATGATTATCGTTGGCATAGTTCTTTTAATAAAGAAGAGAGTTTAAGTCGTTTAAATGAATTACACGAGGTGGGGACTATCGAGAAAGACAAAGGTATAGGGATATATGAAGAATAAGATTTTGCTTTTTCTATTGATAATAAGTTTAGGAGCAAATTTGTATATATTCGGAAAATAGTTTCTGACTGAACAATGGTATGAACCTTCCTCTGAAGAATAGATTATGTTAAGTGAAATGGTTCAAAAAACGGTTGAGAGTGAAGATTATAAAAAGATAGCAGAAAAAGAGAATATCATTGCTATTGATAAAAGTATTGATAAAAATAAAGGGGGAGGATAGGTGCAAAAAAATTTCCCAATAGAAATCCAACCGAAACCCTTTAAATGGTAAAATTGAACAAGGATTCAATTCGATCATTGAGGAGGAGTTAAGTTGAAAAAAATACTCACCGTATTATTTATAATAATGGTTTTAACAGCTTGTGTTTCGGACACCACTAACAAAGATAATAATCCGAAAACCATTAACAATGATTATAAATTCATAGGAGAAAGCGAACATTGGGAAGCCGAATATTCTTATAAAGGAACCGAATTATGGGAAGAAGATGACGGTAAAACTGCATACTCTAACGAAGATAGCTATGAACTTATATTAAAATATAAGGGGTCTTTGGAAGAGCTGTCTTCCATGAAAAAACTTGAATACACTTATGAAACAATCACTGAAAGCGGTAGTAAAACAGAGACATACACTGAACCACCTAGCGAAAAAGTATTTACAAATAGTGGAAGTTCAGAAGGTGGATCAAAAGTAAGTAAAGATGAAGTTATACAAATTATTGTAAAATGGGATGGCTTTGATGAGTCATTTGAACTGCATAATAAAGTTAAGTGATTTTGTTGAATTAACGGGTGATATATTTCATTATCAGAAGCTGATCAGCAGCTCCTTTTCTTATACAACCATCGGGTGCATTAGTTCATTAGTGAGCTTTGATGATCAGCTCTTTTCTTATGGAGCTAACAGGAGCAGGATAGTTTAAATAAGATATAAAAATAATTTTCATTTCAAAATAGATTCATATCCGTTTCGGATCTATTCATTGATTCATATCCTATTAATATTAGGGGGGGATGAATAGATGGCATCTAATGATGAATTAATTTGTCAAAAGTTTGCTAGAATTATCGGCGGACAAGAAGGGTTTGCGGGTGGAAAATGTGTGACAACCATAAATC
>NZ_VHIK01000114.1:0-254 GCF_006680105.1 Bacillus sp. B4EP4a | reverse complement strand
CCGTCTTGGACAACGCGGCCGTTTAAAGTGGTCACAATCCGCAAATTAGTGGGATCTACCCCGGTAACGATGCACGGTCCCAAAGGTCCGAATGTATCAAATCCTTTGCCCCGCGTAAACTGTGGATCTTTTTTTGTAAGATCTCTTGCTGTGACGTCATTAAATATCGTGCAACCGAACACATAATCAAGCGCATCTTCTTCTTTGATGTTTTTTCCGCGCTTTCCAATCACCAAGGCTACTTCCCCTTCGAG
>NZ_VHIK01000113.1:0-206 GCF_006680105.1 Bacillus sp. B4EP4a | reverse complement strand
TAGAGCCATTTACTCGTGAGTTAGAGCGGTTTACTCGTGATTTTGTAGCAATTACTCGTGAATTAGAGCGGTTTACTCGTGAATTAGAGCCGTTTACTGAATTAGAGCGGTTTACTCGTGAATTAGAGCCATTTACTCGTGAGTTAGAGCGGTTTACTCGTGAGTTTGTAGCAATTACTCGTGAATTAGAGCGGTTTACTGAGTTA
>NZ_VHIK01000112.1:0-350 GCF_006680105.1 Bacillus sp. B4EP4a | reverse complement strand
AAAAGAGGTTCGAGCAGACTACGTCATTCTCTGTATCTTGCCGTACTATGCGGCATAAGAAGTTCAAGGAACAAAAAGCTTAAAGCATTCTATGATAAGAAAAAATCAGAAGGAAAACCTGCCAAAGTGTCAATCGTTGCCTGTATGAATAAGTTGCTTCATTGGATTTATGCTTTATTAAAGAGAAAAGAAACGTTCCTAGATTTAGCCTAATTAACGGTTTTGTGAAACAGAGAAAAATCCTTCCAAAAGGGTTCTGGAGGGTTATTTGGCATGGCCAAAAATAGTATATCATAAGGGAAATGAAAATATTAGAGAAAGATATTGACATCCTATTAGCTGGTTTAGCT
>NZ_VHIK01000111.1:0-208 GCF_006680105.1 Bacillus sp. B4EP4a | reverse complement strand
AAACTCACGAGTAAATCGTAAATTTACAAGTAAACAGCGTGAATTCACGAGTAAACGGCGTAAACTCACGAGTAAACGGCGTAAACTCACGAGTAAATAGTGCAAACTCACGAGTAAACGGTGCAAACACACGAGTAAATAGCGTAAACTCACGAGTAAATCGTAAATTTACAAGTAAATAGCGTGAATTCACGAGTAAACGGCGTAA
>NZ_VHIK01000110.1:0-356 GCF_006680105.1 Bacillus sp. B4EP4a | reverse complement strand
TCATCATACTGAGGGGCTCTGTTTTTTTCAAAGCCGATATTTAACGCTCTACAGGAATGCTAAAGGGGCAGGATAGTTCCATAAGGAATACTGTTAAGTGACATTAAAGTTGTATAAAAACGTCAGTCATGTTATTCCATTAAAAGGACAGATTGCCGAGGAAACAGTTGAAACATATATATGGAAAATTATTTGAAAGGATATACTAAGATGAGTGCGATGATATTTAACCCTTATTTGGGGACATTTTCGCTACCATCGGAGGTTCATTAACAAAGCGTAGTTAGAGGAGGTTAAAATGGAGAAGCAGGCTGTTTTATTTCATTCATTAGAGGGTGAAAAAATCTACTTCAAAG
>NZ_VHIK01000011.1:0-244 GCF_006680105.1 Bacillus sp. B4EP4a | reverse complement strand
TTTACATATTTCGTTGTCGTTTTTTCAGGCGTTACTGCCGTTGATCCCGATCCTGGCTTTGCCGTCGATAGATATTTGGCACTGACATGGCCGTCTTTTCCATTGGCTTTGACCTTGGCCCAACCTTTGGATTCCGAATAGACCGTCACTTTCGTTCCTTTTGAAAGCTTTGCGACTATGTTCGCGCTTTCCGATCCGCTTTTTCTCATATTGAGCGTTCCAGAGCTTACGTTTACATATTTCG
>NZ_VHIK01000109.1:0-211 GCF_006680105.1 Bacillus sp. B4EP4a | reverse complement strand
AGCGCCTTTGGTGTCTCGGCTAGCCAGTTATTCGGCAGGAATGTCGCAAATTTCTTCAATCCAACAAGGTTTCATCATATAAAACAGTAATAAATCATGGAGTATAACCAAGTCTTGATTTAATGATTTAGTAATAATCACCTCAGACTGAGACAGGCATGTTCTTTTGTCGGTCTACAGTTTTTTTAGGGTACTCCGTGTTCTATCTAAA
>NZ_VHIK01000108.1:0-241 GCF_006680105.1 Bacillus sp. B4EP4a | reverse complement strand
CACGAGATTTAAGCTGTTACTCACGGGTTTAGAGCCGTTACTCGTGAGTTTGGAGCGTTTACTGTGAGTTTGGAGCGTTTACTGTGAGTTTGGAGCGTTTACTCGTGAGTTTGGCGCATTTACTCGTGAGTTTGGCACAAATACTCGTGAATTGGTGTTCAAATACGAGTTGGTTGATTTTACTCAAGATTTTGCGGGTATTGCACGAGATTTAAGCTGTTACTCACGGGTTTAGAGCCGT
>NZ_VHIK01000107.1:0-843 GCF_006680105.1 Bacillus sp. B4EP4a | reverse complement strand
GCTGCAAACGATATTAAGGGAAAAGGATCAGTATGGTTCACTGCAGCCTGTACAGGAAAATGTCGTGATTGATTACTCATCCCCGAATATTGCCAAGCCTTTTTCCATGGGGCACTTACGCTCAACGGTCATAGGGAATGCACTGGCTAACATTGCCGAAAAAAATGGCTACAATGCCGTGCGTATTAATCATTTAGGAGATTGGGGCACGCAATTCGGCAAGTTGATCGTCGCGTATAAGCTGTGGGGCGACAAAGAGGCAATTGAAGCTTCGCCGATTCAGGAATTATTGAAAATCTATGTGAAGTTCCATGAAATAGCTGAAACGGATGAATCGTTGAATGAACAAGCACGTGCAAGCTTCAAGTCGCTTGAAGATGGGGATGAGGAAGCACTGGCATTATGGAAATGGTTCAGGGATGCATCCTTAAAAGAATTTGAGACGATTTATGATTTATTGGGCATCCGTTTTGATTCCTATGCCGGAGAAGCGTTTTACAATGACAAAATGGATGCTGTTGTCGGGGAACTAAAAGAAAAGGGCTTGCTTACCCTATCCGAAGGTGCCTATGTCGTGCAATTGGAAGATATGCCGCCTTGTTTGATTACGAAAACCGATGGGGCGACACTTTATGCGACGCGTGATTTGGCTGCAGCCATGTATCGTAAAAAACAGTACGGGGCGAAGAAAACATTTTATGTTGTCGGGAACGAACAATCCCTGCACTTTAAGCAACTTTTTAACGTCATTGAAAAAATGGGATATGATTGGTCAAAAGATTTGCAGCACGTAGCATTTGGCATGATGTTAAAAGACGGCAAGAAAATGTCGACACGTAAAGG
>NZ_VHIK01000106.1:0-295 GCF_006680105.1 Bacillus sp. B4EP4a | reverse complement strand
TTACGCCGTTTACTCGTGAATTCACGCTGTTTACTTGTAAATTTACGATTTACTCGTGAGTTTACGCCATTCACTCGTGAATCTACGCCGTTTTCTCGTGAGTTTGCACCATTTACTCTTGAATTCACGCTATTTACTTGTAAATTTACGATTTACTCGTGAGTTTACGCCATTTACTCGTGAATCTACGCCGTTTTCTCGTGAGTTTGCACCGTTTACTCGTGAATTTACGATTTACTCGTGAGTTTACGCCGTTTACTCGTGAATTCACGCTATTTACTTGTAAATTTACGAT
>NZ_VHIK01000105.1:0-1026 GCF_006680105.1 Bacillus sp. B4EP4a | reverse complement strand
CACCAACTTTCTACGTAAACGTTTTCTAAAAACACACTAGCACATGTGTAAAACCTTTTCAATGATTTTTCAGATATTTTTGAATTTTATTTATTTTATAAGATATTCTGTTACTGCAAAAAAAGTGGTATCACCCCTTTATAGGAATATTTGTATAGTGTTTATGGAAAATGAGTGTCTAAGCTTGAGAAGCATGTACAGACAGAAAAATTACTATAAAAAAGGGAACTATTCTTGCACAAATAGCTACTTCAAACAAAAGGATAGAATGACTTATCTGGGGCTTAGATTCAAAGGTAAAAATTTTTTATTCGATTGATGATCAGTCCGGATAAACTATGCTTCTTCCTTCTTGAATAAAACACGCGCCCGTTAGCTGAAAGAATGTTGTTTTACCTGTACAATTAGCATTAGCAATCTTTTAACTATCTCACGTGAACTTTCGGAAGTCGCGCTTACTTTTATCCACGAACTTCGGCTTTCTAAAGACACATCTTCTATCCTGGAGACTCTTCTTTTTATAGACTGTGCTTCCTATGATTTCTTTCATTTCCCATCTCCAACTAGTCTGTTTCTCTCCCCTAAGATGGCAGAAATAGTCGCCTATTTTGTGTTGGTAATTTCGGTTTTCTGTGAATGGTTTTTTGATTTCGCTTATGTTAACCTCTCTTCACTCCAACTATTTGCAACTGTATATTTATCATTGTGTATGTGTGTAACATCACATCATATTATGTTTTCGTTTTCTATCTGGGGCATTTGTTTTCGAAAACCTTCATTTACATCTACATCCACCTCTATTAACCCTTTTTTCAAAATATATGCTTCATATATTTTTCATTCACATAATCGTGAAATTAACGGATTAAATGTTTACATATGAAACAAGTCGTTTGACGTAAGTTAGAATATTCAAATTTTGAAATAAATTGTATTGAAAACGCTTTATTTATATGTTAAGGTTTTTTAGAAAACGTTTACGTAGAAAGTTGGTGAAACATGTCGATTACCATTAAAGATGTAGCA
>NZ_VHIK01000104.1:0-350 GCF_006680105.1 Bacillus sp. B4EP4a | reverse complement strand
TTAGAGCGGTTTACTCGTGAGTTTGTAGCAATTACTCGTGAATTAGAGCGGTTTACTGAGTTAGAGCGGTTTACTCGTGAATTAGAGCCATTTACTCGTGAGTTAGATCAGTTTACTCGTGAGTTTGTAGCTTTACTCGTGAGTTTGTAGCAATTACTCGTGAATTAGAGCGGTTTACTCGTGAGTTAGAGCGTTTACTCGTGAGTTAGAGCGTTTACTCGTGAGTTAGAGCGTTTACTCGTGAGTTAGAGCGGTATACTCGTGAGTTAGAGCCATTTACTCGTGAATTAGAGCCATTTACTCGTGAGTTAGAGCGGTATACTCGTGAGTTTGTAGCAATTACTCGTGAG
>NZ_VHIK01000103.1:0-283 GCF_006680105.1 Bacillus sp. B4EP4a | reverse complement strand
TGGTCAAAATTGAAAATTATGGCTGTTCCTATAATTGCTTGAGTTAATTTTTCAACAATGGAGGAATATAAATGAGTTCCTGCCGACTCACGTTTTAACATTATTTCAATGAACTGACGAGTTTCCTCCAAAGTACTCATCAAATTCCAGCCAATAAATCGTGAAACCTCTTGATCTGACGCATAATGATGTATCTCTTGAACATCCTCTATCCTTAGTGCTTTGAAGTAGATTTTTTCACCCTCTAATGAATGAAATAAAACAGCCTGCTTCTCCATTTTAA
>NZ_VHIK01000102.1:0-330 GCF_006680105.1 Bacillus sp. B4EP4a | reverse complement strand
TGAGACAGGCATGTTCTTTTGTCGGTCTACAGTTTTTTTAGGGTACTCCGTGTTCTATCTAAAAGAAAAACAACGTGATTGGAATGGAAGGTACGAGACTCCTGCGGGAAAAGCGCGTCCAGGGGAGACCCCGCAGGCGCAAAGGCGCCGAGGAGGCTCCCGGACCGCCCGCGGAAAGCGAGTGCCTGGAGTGGAAATCATTTCACAAACCCTCTTTCAGAAATCCGTTCCCTTTCCGCCGACTGTCTGCCAAGCCTCATCAAAGCAAGCGCCTTTGGTGTCTCGGCTAGCCAGTTATTCGGCAGGAATGTCGCAAATTTCTTCAATCCA
>NZ_VHIK01000101.1:0-238 GCF_006680105.1 Bacillus sp. B4EP4a | reverse complement strand
ATTTTTACATATTGGCTACTAACATAACCTGTTTGACCATTTAAGCTAACCTTTAGCCATCCATTCGCATCTTTTCCAGTAACCGTTAGCTTTGTGCCCTGTTTAACTGTTGCTATAATTTTATTAGCAGTAGATGGACCTGTACGGACATTCAAGTTAGCAGTTGCTGTATAAGTTACAGTTGCTGTACTAGAGCCAGATGAAGAGTTTGATATTTTTACATATTGGCTACTAACAT
>NZ_VHIK01000100.1:0-394 GCF_006680105.1 Bacillus sp. B4EP4a | reverse complement strand
GTAACAAGGTAGCCGTATCGGAAGGTGCGGCTGGATCACCTCCTTTCTAAGGATAATTACGAGAGCGCTTTTGTTTTGTTCAGTTTTGAATGAGTAATTCATTCAATTAAATAGCAATCCCGCGATAAGCTTGGGAAGCAGAAGCTTATTATTTATGTGAATGGGCCTATAGCTCAGCTGGTTAGAGCGCACGCCTGATAAGCGTGAGGTCGATGGTTCGAGTCCATTTAGGCCCACCATTCCATTTCCCAAAACGGGGCCTTAGCTCAGCTGGGAGAGCGCCTGCCTTGCACGCAGGAGGTCAGCGGTTCGATCCCGCTAGGCTCCACCAATGAAACAATCACGTTGTGATTGGGACAGCTTGTTCCTTGAAAACTAGATAATAGATAGAAGG